>CACZNW010000147.1 GCA_902782595.1 uncultured Methanobrevibacter sp.
AAACAATATATCCATACTATCTCACTCGTCTTTTTTGAAAATGTATTACTCCAACATTTTCTTTATATAAGGTTCAAAAGGAATTATGTCCTCTTTTTTTCTTGGAGAAATAGCAGCTACTTTGATAATGTTATTCTCGCTGTCTAAATCAACAGACAAGGTACCCGGAGTTAAAGAAATACTGTTTGCCAAAATTGTCTGTGAAACAGGTCTCTCCAAAACTGTTTCAATGTCAACGACAATAGGATCAATATTTCTCCTCATAACCCCATTAAAAGCAACATCGACTGTTGCCTTTATGATTTCGTAAATAAGGACAAGGAAATATACAATTCCATATCCGATTCTAGTCAAAAACATTAAACAAGCTCCATTTCATTAATATTAATAATAGTCATAATGTAGACTAAATAATAATATTATTATTTATCATGATTATTCATTATAAAGTTATGCTTTTTGAAAAAAATTATTTAAAAAACAGATTTGATTTATTAAGAATATTTGAAAAAGTATGAATGAAAAAAATTATGCCTTAAATTGAATAAATAAAAGCAAATCAGCGGTTAAAATTAAAATTAAAGGAATCTGCACAAGTTCCAAAATATTATATATTCGAACATATAAATTTAGTCATACCCAAACAAGTGATAATATGGACCTGACAGAAAAACTGGAACCTCTCATAATCATCTCATCCGTGATTATAGGATTGATATTCTCCAAAATCGAAATCATAGCCCAAAATAGCGATTATTTGATAACTGTATTCCTATGCCTAATGCTTTTCGGGCTGTTTCTTGAAGTGCCTTTAGGGAAATTGAAAAACAGCTTCAAAAACGTCAAATTCAGCCTGACAAGCCTGACAATCAATTTCATATGGACACCACTATTCGGATACTTCCTTGCCACCCTATTTTTAAAGGGAAACGTTGACGTGATGATAGGATTTTTCATGCTGATACTGACCCCGTGCACCGACTGGTACCTTGTATTCACCAAAATGGCTAAAGGGGACCTGACACTGAGCTTATCGATTCTTCCAATGAACCTGATTCTCCAAATTATACTTTTGCCCATATATCTGGTAATATTCTTTTCAAATGGGAATGCAATGGACTATGCACAGCTTGCCCGCTCCGTATTGATTGTCATCGTGCTGCCATTAATTGCAGCGCAGATTGTTAAATTCATCCTAAAAAATGACTTGAAAGAAAAAATAAGCGGTTTGTTCGCTTCGCTTGAAATCTGGTTTTTGGCCCTGGCAGTATTCTGCATATTTGCAAGCCAAGGGAAATTGCTTTTTGACAACCTGGAGTCCGTAGTTACAATATTTGTCCCGTTAATCATATTCTTTGCAGCCAATGCAACAATCGATTTGCTCTTATCCGAGAAGGTCAATTTCACATATCCGGAGTATGCCAGCCTGACAATGACAACCCTGGCGCGAAATTCTCCGCTGGCTTTGGCAATAGCAATCAGTTCATTTCCAGGGCATGAATTAATAGCAATAGCCCTGGTAATCGGACCATTGATTGAACTGCCCGTGCTCTATATCGTGTCCAAGTTTTGCCTGTGGGTTAAGGACTCTGGATTATTCTTCGTTTGCAACTATTTCTAGCCGTTAACTATAAACTCTAAGAGATTTAAAGTGAGATAAACCATATATTGTCTGTTTACATCAATACAAAAATGCCCTGTCAAATTTATAAAAACTAGAAAAATTAACTTAAAATGAACTGAACATGATGCGGCAGACATCGACAGCCTTAAAGGAATGATTGGGGAATAAGTATTTTTTCCCAATCATTATATGAACGTGTTACTGAATTTTTATACGTCATCTCCGCATAAGAAATCAATTATGTTTAGATGCTTGACTCCGTCTTTGGAGAAGTCATGATTTTCAGTTGTTATCAGTATGGATTCGTATTTGTCAGGTATGCGAAGCAGCGGAGTGATTTCACGTTTCAATGTTTTTTCACTTGATAACCTGTAGGATACCTGTATATATTTGTATTTGCCTGATTTTTCACAGACGAAATCCACTTCAGTATAATCAGGATTTCTTCCTACATTAACCTTGTATCCCCTTCTAAGAAGCTCGACATAAACTATTGTTTCAAGAATTTTGGTTACTTTTAGGATGTTGTCTTCAATAAGGGCATGATGAAATCCGTGGTCCATGAGATAATATTTTCCA
>CACZNW010000148.1 GCA_902782595.1 uncultured Methanobrevibacter sp.
TAAACATTATTTAGTTTTTTGGTTCAAGTTCTGCTTTTGAAATGCCGGTCAGGCCATATATTTCTTCGATTCCAATTTCTTTTTTCAGTTTTAATGTTAATTCAAATGCACATTGATTATAACCTTTTTGTATTAGTTTTTGGTCTTGGTATTGTCTTGCGGTCTTTGCTTCTTGCATTCCAATCGCTTCTTCTAATCTATCAATGTCTTCAATTGTTTTTCCATATTTGTGGATAACACATTCCATCTCAAATATTAATTCCAACTTGAAGTTCACATCATTGATTCTATCCTGTGGAAGCAGTATGCATACATTTTCAAGAACAACTTCCTGTTTTTTTTGCAAACATTTTTGGAATCTTAACAAGATTCTCAGCTTCCATTTTAGTTAAAATTCTTTGATTATCAATTTGGTTTTTAATAGTACTTAATTTTTCGCTTCCATCTAATTTAGGGTAAGATTTGATTAGTTGTTTGAAAGGTAAAGTTGGAGAAGAGTTGAAATTAACTTTGCACTTTTCTAATGGGACATAATGGTAATTGCTTCCTTAATCAGGATTGAAGATATAAAAACTCAATAAATAATCATAAAATAAATTAGATGATTCAAATTTTCATAAAAATAGCTTTCAGTTTAAATTTATAGATTTAAATGATAATCCAATCACTGTTAAAAAATTAGTATTACTTGAATAATGTCTTCATATTAAATAGTTTTATTAATAAACAAATTCAAATTTATAGTATTGAAGTTTAAATGGGTGTAATAAAATGCATGAATTATCTATGGCTCAGGGCATTATTAATGCAGTTCTTGAAACTGCAGAAGCAAATAATGCAACTGAAGTTAATGAAGTCACTGTTGAAGTAGGAAGATTAGCTATGATTAATCCTGAACAGTTGGAGTTTATTTTAGGTGTTCTGATTGATAATACGATCATGCAGGATGCAGAAATAAAATTTGAAGAAATTCCTGCTGAGATTGAATGCAATGACTGTAAATTTCATGGCGAAGCTATACTTGATGACAGTGATCATTATGCTCCACTTGTTAAATGTCCCAAATGTGACAGTTTAAGTGTAGAAACTTTAAACGGTAAAGATATAGTTGTTAAAAATATTGTTATCGAAAAACCCGATGATGCATAAAAAATAAATTGAGGTTGAAAAAATGCACCAAGTAGCTGATGTAGAAGTAGCAAAAAATATTATGGACGCTAATAAGAAATTAGCAGATAGAAACTTAAAAAACTTAGAAGAAAAAGGAATATTCTGTGTTGATTTTGTAGGGGCAATAGGTTCTGGTAAAACAACACTTGTAGAAGAAATCATTGACAATACTGATTATAAAATAGGTGTTTTGGCAGGTGATGTTATCTCAAAATTCGACGCAGGACGTATTGAAAAGCACGATGTGCCTGTTGTGGGTCTCAACACCGGCAAGGAATGTCACCTGGATGCGCATCTGGTTGGTCATGGACTTGAAGATTTGCCGCTGGATGACCTGGACATGATTATTATTGAAAATGTAGGTAACTTAATTTGTCCTGTAGATTTTGAATTGGGTTCTCATTTAAGAATCGTTGTCGTAAGCGTTACTGAAGGTGACGATACTGTAGAAAAACACCCTATAATTTTCCAAACTTCAGATGTTGTGGTTATCAACAAGGTGGATCTTGCAGATGCAGTTGGAGCAGATGCTGATAAGATGGTGGCGGATGCTCAGAAATTAAATCCTAATGTTAAAGTTATCAAATCCAGTCTTAAAAATGGTGAAGGACTGGATGAAATCATTGAATGCATCAAACAAGCAATGAATAATTAAATTAAAATTCGGTGGTAACTTGAAAGTATGGATAGACATTTCAAATGCGCCTCATGTAAGGTTTTTTAAAGATGTTATTAAATATCTCGAACGTGAAGGTGAGGATGTAATCGTTACTGCAAGACAATTTGGTGATATCCATAAATTACTTGAAATGTATGAGATAGACTTCATATCCGTTGGAAAACATGGCGTGAGTCTATATGATAAGTTAAGGGAAAGTACTCAAAGAGTATATAATCTTGTAGACATTATCCATGATGAAAAGGTGGATGTTGCCCTTAGCAAGCATTCTATAGAACTTCCAAGAATATCCTTTGGTTTGGGAATTCCAAGTCTGTATGTGCTGGATAATGAAAAGGCACTGGCTGCCAATAAACTGACTCTTCCTTTGTGTGATAGAATAATTGCTCCAAACAGCATTGATTTCTGGCAACTGATGAAATTCGGTGCTGATCCGAATACCATTATTCCATATGAAGGAACCTCCGAGCTGATGCATTTTAAAAGTTTCAAGTATAATGACAATGTTTTTGATGATTTGAACTTAAAGCTTAATCATCCAAAAACTATACTGATGAGGCCTGAACCTTCATTGGCGTCATATCTGGATGTTGACTGTCGAAAATCGGTTTTATCTCCGATTGTTGACGAACTTAAAAATGTTGCCAACATTTTAATTTTGCCAAGATTCAAAGAGCAGTCTGAAATATTTGAAGGAATTGACAATGTTTCAATATTAAAACCTCCGGTTGATACTTCAAGTATAATTAGAAAATGTGATCTTGTAATTGGTGCCGGCGGAACAATGAACAGGGAAGCGGCATTACTGCAGACTCCTGTAATTTCATGCTATCCTGGAGAAACATTATCTGTTGATCAGTATTATGTAAATAAAGGTTTAATGTATCGTTCCAACGATACTGGTGATGTTATTCAAAGAGCTCTGGAATTCCTTGTCAATCCTCATGAAAAAATTGATGTGAAAACTGATGATTTATTCCAGGTCATCATTGATAATTTATATGATTTGGCAAAAAATGGTAAATAGTTTTTTATACTAGTACATACAAATAGGTATATTGAATACAAATTTAATTTTTTTGGGCTGGTAGCTCAGATGGTAGATCGTCGCCTTGGCATGGCGGAGGCCCCGGGTTCAAATCCCGGTCAGTCCA
>CACZNW010000149.1 GCA_902782595.1 uncultured Methanobrevibacter sp.
AACATTTGTTCTGTGTGGAATGAACCTTGTTTACCGGTTATTCCTTGAACTAAACATTTTGTATCTTCATTTAATAAAATCATAATAACTCTCCTATCTTAGTATTCTTGTTTTATTTTCAAATGGAACAGCCAAATCTATTACGTTTCCATTCATAAAAGCAGTAGCTGAAAATATTACACTGCCGGGTAATACATTACAAGTTGTTCCTCTTTTAACTAAATAAACGTTTTTATTTCCAAGTGCAGCGCCAATCATGGCTCCGGCAATAACGCCCACAGATTCAATGTTTTCAACAGTTGCAACGACAACAGGGTCATCTGTTTCGGGTGAAACATAACCTACACCAGGTATTTTCCTTGTTTTCTGTTCGATATAATCAGACACATCAGTACAGTTTTTCATACCTTCTGCAGCTTCAATTGCGGAGTTTGCAACATCCGCCACAAACGGTTCACCTCCGTATGTATCAAAACCCAATACAATTGCATCAGGGTAGAAATCTTTTCTTATTGTTGCTTCAGCATAAGATATGCCTTCCCCCGCATCTTCGGGATTATCTGAAATTCCTGACAAATCTCCAAGATTTTCTGCACTCATTTTTAAAACATTAACCAAACCTTCATTGACAGATTCAAGCAAATCATCTTCTACAAATGCACTTACAACAACATCATCACCTGTGATGTTTGTTAATGCAACATCTCTTGCACCTAATTCTTTAACTGTTTGAAGGTTTTCTTCAATAGTTTCTACTAGCTTAGAACTACAGGACACATCATTTTTTGATATATCCGCACCTATAGCTGTAATTTTCAAATTAACACCTTATATAGTTGATTAAATATATAAATAAAATTTTTAAATTTTATTGATATATAATATGTTTCTCAATTTATATAAAGTTTTTAAAAAAATTTAATTAATAGTAACAAATATACTATATAATGATGTATTCACAAACAAAAATTGCAATTCCTATTTTTCAGGAAAAATACGAGGATGTTATTGAAGTTGCAAATGACTGTATCGACAAGGGTGCTGACATATTGGAGTTCAGAATAGATGCACTTAAAAAACCCGAAATAGGAGAGATTAAAAATACGATTGAAGAAATCAACTTCCCTATGATAGCCACCAATAGGATTAACAGTGAAGGAGGTGCATTCAGGGGAAGCGAAGATGAAAGATTCAATATTTTATACGAATGCTGTGACCTGGTTGAATATGTGGATATTGAACTTCAAAGTGATGACGAATACATTCATAAGATTCATGACAGCGGCGTGAAAACCATTGTTTCATATCATGATTTCAAAAAAACTCCCGATTTGAATGAAATAATGTATATTGTTGAAAAGGAACATGAAATGGGAGATATTGCCAAAGTGGCTTTTATGCCTCAGAATCTTGAAGATACTTTAACAATACTGGCCGTTTTATCCCACTGCAACAACACTATCGCCATTTCCATGGGAGATTTGGGAAGCTATACAAGAGTTATGGCATCCAAATTTGAATCACCGATAACATTTGCCGCCGGAACTGATGTGACCGCTCCGGGACAGATTGATATTGAAACAATGAAAGCTCTTTTGAATATGGATTTAAACATTATGGAAGAGTGATTGTAATGGCTAAAAAGATTATTTTAGCTTTGGTTATACTTATTTTAATTATTCTGGCCGGAATTATATTGTTCGGCAATAATACCGTTGACATCTATAATGATGGTGAAAACATCAGTGTTGAAACCAAAACATTTGCAGACATTGACAAACGTGCTTTGAACGGGGAAATCTGCAATTACAGCTTTGAGGTTATGAACGACACAAATACAGATATTGCAGCTTACAGACACGGCATTGAAGATATCTGTAGGAAATATGGTCTGGAAGATGTTGAAATTAACATAGATTCAATTATTGGACCCGATCAGATTCCCGTTGTCATCAATGTTGACGGAACATCAATGCTTCCCACATTACAGGATGGCCAGAAGGTGCTTATAAATAAAACCCATAATGTCCATGTCGGAGATATTGTCGTTGCTGATTCCGATGAGTACGGAGGAATTATTAAAAGAGTTGACGACATAAACAGCAATGAGATTCATTTAACCAGCGACAATAAGAACATATCCTATGAGTACGTCAACGGCATTCTCTATGAGGTTTCAGGCATATCCACATGGGTTGATATTTCAGACATTAATGGTGTGGCAATTTCATATTAAC
>CACZNW010000150.1 GCA_902782595.1 uncultured Methanobrevibacter sp.
AGACGGGAAGCATAATTATAAATACTCTATGCATTTTTGCATAACAAAAATTAGGAACTAACATTTAATTATGCTTTTCATATTTTTCACTATTTTTTAAATTAATTGGGTGTTAAAATGAAAACACTTGAATGGGAAGATAATAAATTAAAACTCATTGATCAAAGAAAACTTCCTGATGAATTAACATATGTTTACTGCAGTAATTATCAGGAAGCCATCGTTGCGATTAAAAACATGACTGTACGTGGTGCTCCGGCAATTGGTGTATCCGCAGCTTTTGCAATGGCTCTGGCTGAGAAAGAAGGAGTTGATTTAAAAAAAGCAGCAAATGAAATAAAAGCAGCAAGACCTACGGCAGTAAATTTGTTCTGGGCAGTTGACAGAGTCCTGAATAGTGATGATGTGCTTGACGAAGCACTTAAAATGTATGAAGAGGATATGGCTACAAACAGGGCTATCGGAAAATTCGGTGCAGAAATTATTGATGACGGAGATACAGTGCTGACCCACTGTAATGCAGGGGCACTGGCATGTGTTGATTATGGAACTGCACTTGGAGTATTTAGAGCAGCACGGGATGCTGGAAAAAACATTAGGGTAATATGTGATGAAACTCGCCCAAGAGGGCAGGGTGCAAGTTTAAGTGTCTGGGAAATGCAGCAGGAAAATATTCCGGTCAAATTAATCCCCGATGTAGCTTCGGGATATCTGATGTCAAGGGGCATGATAGATAAAGTTGTCATAGGAGCAGACAGAATTGCAAAAGGAGGTGTTGTAAACAAGGTGGGATCATTTATGGTTGCACTGGCCGCAAAACATCATGACATTCCATTTTATGTAGCTGCACCATATTCAACTTTTGACAATGAAATATCAATTTATGACACTGTCATTGAAGAAAGAGATGGTGATGAGGTAAGATATTATGGTGGAGCAAGGATTTGTCCTGAAGGAACTGAAGTTATAAATCCTGCATTTGACATAACTCCAAAAGAATTAATAACTGGCATCATTACTGAAAAGGGGATTATTGATCCAATTTAATCTTTTAATTTTGTGGTAGGGACATACATATTTTCTCCGATGTATTACATTTGTATGAGGACTTTCAGTCATTACTGCTGGAAACAATTGTATCATTTGTCATTAGAATAGGTATGGTGTGGAAGCAAGAAGAAGTGTTATATTAGGTTAGGGGTTTTTCATTTGCATAATTTAAATCTTCAGGGGTCAAACATATGTTTTTAAATAAAGAAGCATTATTGTTATTGTATTTTTAATTTTTATTGTTTGGGGATTGTACATACTGCTTCCGGAGAGGATTAGGAGTATCATGGATATACTACAACAGTAAATATCGTCACTGGTGATTCAAGTTTTAAACTGGCGGATTATGAAGCTGCTGAAAGTGGTATATTCCTTGTCAAAAGTGAAAATGATGGCTCCTATTGTGGTACCTTGGGCGAAGGACGTGAGGCTTCTTTGATTATGGATTAAAGTATAAGATTGATCTGTCTGATATTGACTGGAATATTTTATTTGATACATGGGAATATAAGAGTGAAGTGTGATATTGGAAGACATTGATGAAAATCTATTTAATTGGATAAACCATACAAATGAATGATATGCTTGATTACAGGATATGTAATATTGGAATTAGTTCTAACGATGCTTGACATATCAGTAGGAATTGTGGCACCACACTGTCGACATTTAAATTGCTGAACTAGACATTTTTGCAAGCATTTATTTAAAAAATAAGTTTCGTTCAATATTTGAATTCAATGTCACTTTTGTTCCTTCACATTTATTACAACGAACATTACGATTTTTAAAATAATGATTGTCCATTCTGTAAGATGAGTATAAAGTATCATCAATTGTTCCAAAGTTTTGTTGGAAAATCTCATCAGAGCTTCTGAATTTGAAAATTCCGGAATAAAATCGTAGTTTAAATTGTTTATCGTTTATAGTACTATCTGAAGCTTTTGTATTTTTTGTTGGTCATATTAATACATTAGCTTCAATTAATATACTAATTTTAGCAAAGAAAATAAAAATTGAAGAGTAGAAATTGAAAAACACATATGTCCAATTGAGTATGCTTAAATTTATTCAAATCTTAGAAGTTTTAGACAGTGCTTTTTACAATATTTAAAATTATATTCGTATCATATGTTTTAATAATAAATTATTCATATATTGAATTAATTTTTATATATTTTTTAATTTTAATTAATAATTAATAATTATTGTTATTTATTTATATAAAATTTAATAAAATAACTTTTTAATTGTTAAATTATGATTATATTCTATTATTTGTTGAGATTTAACCATTTTTTTTTCGAAAATATCGAAATATTTATATATAGTTATTTTTAAACTAATATTGACAATACTTTAATTAATGTGGATTTCATTTTTATAAAGTATTATTGGGGGCAATATAATGTTTAAAAAAGTATTTGGAATATTAATTTTTTTAATATTTTTATTATGTATCTCGACTACTGTAGCAGAAGAAAATATTGATGGTAATTACTCTCAAATTACAGATCTGGGTTATATTAATGAATCAAATTTAGAAGATTCTAAGGGAGTCGATGATAATAATTGTATTGTTGAAGAATATGTTGGAAATTTTGATGAAAATAGGGTAAATATTCAGACATGTGATTTGGAACCACTAGAAATAAATACTACTGGTGTAATAATGTCTGATGATGATTATAGTTGTGGTGCGGCATCATTTGCAACTGTATTAAGCAATTTAGGAATAAATTTGACATTAAATGATGCACGAATTGCAGTAAATACATCAATTAATGGTACTTCAATGGCGGGAATTATTGAAGGTGCAGTTAAATATAATTTAACGGCATATGGAATTTCAACAGACATTAATAATTTGAATGAAAATTTTATTGTTCATATGTCAATTA
The DNA here is from genome assembly GCA_902782595.1 of uncultured Methanobrevibacter sp. GTDB lineage: Archaea > Methanobacteriota > Methanobacteria > Methanobacteriales > Methanobacteriaceae > Methanocatella. Next base: position 2,952 of record CACZNW010000150.1, read on the forward strand.
ATGGTAATGACCATTGGTCTGTTATAAAGTATGTTTCTGATGATTATGTAATATTAGCTGACCCTAATTTGGGTAATGTTAATTATACAAAAGAAGAATTTGCTAAATTTTATACAAATAATTCCATTTTTATTTCAAAATCATTTATTCGTGTTGAAAAAATCGAGTTAACTTCTTTTAGAATTTTAAATATTGATGAAACAAAAAAAATCACTGGAAAAAAAGTGGATTGTCATTATCGTTATAAAAAAGCATATAAACAGTTTAGAGTTATAAGGCATAATAAAAAAAATAGACTACAATATCGTTGGGTTTATCCAGTAGAGATTTGGCATTCTTATAGTTACTATAAACCTTATAGGTGGTATTATTGGGATACATATTACAAATATAGTAAATGGTATAATGCTAGTAAATGAGTTGAGAATAATGATGAATAAAAATATTATTATAGCAATTCTAATTCTTATAATAGTGGCTATGGTTGGATTGTATGCTTATGACAAAAGCAGAGTTATCACGTTAAATGACTATTTTGACAAAACAGGAGATTATGCGAGTGAATGGAACAATACTACTAAAGAAATAACTGTTGAAAAGGTTTTTCCACTTAAGTTTAATGAAACATATGAGAATGTAACCACTGAAGTAAGCTTTTATACGGGATATTCGGCAATTGGAGATGCTTCTGTTGTTAATGACACTCATGACGGTAAATTAGTGGTTCATACAAGTGTAAAATTGCCTGAAGAACCAACTAGAATAGAATTTGATATTCATGACGGTGTATTAATCGAATCTGACATTGAAGCAATTGAATTCGTTGAACATTATCATTGGTTTTAAATGATAATGTTATTTTTTATTTTTTTTCATGGAAGTGTGTTTTCTAAATGTGATTTTCAATAATGATGAATTAGTAAATCGTCATATCAAGTTTTAAGGGTTGTATTTAATATGTTTTCGCAGAAAGTGTGTCTTTTTTATCATTCTTGATTCTTGAATTAATCTTGTTTATATTTTATGCCAATGCATCAAATTCGGTCTTTTTAATAGTATTTATTTGTCTATATGAAATTATTCTTTGAATATATCAAATACCTCCAACATGTGTCTTTTGTCATGTTTCTTTTTTCAATTTTCATTTTAAGAAACATTGTTATTTCTAATCTCCCTGTGTCCTATGATTATTAGGGTACTGACAATTAACTAAAAATAAATAATAAACTAATGGAATATAACACTTATAAAAAGAAATTAAAATAAATAGGGTTTGATTAAATAGGGTCATCATGACATGATTTGCAATTCTTCTTTTGAATCTATAAAAATATTTAAACAATTAAATTTAGATTATTAAATAACATTCATGAGAATTTCTACAGCAATATCAATCAATTTTTTGGTTATCATTTACAATTTTTTGTAATACTTAGAGGTTTGAAAGGGTAGTTAAATAAGGTGAGGAGTTAAATATGGAAATTAAAAGCGCTAAAGGAAAGGAGTATCCTCCTTTGATTAAGGATTTGGTAAAGGAATTATTGAAAGACGATTTTGTACACTTTAAAATATTATGTGCTAATGAAGTCCATCATTTCAATAAAAAAGACGATTCAATCATTGAATTTGCCGAAACTTATGTTAAAGAGACCAGAGATAACGGAGACATGCTATATATTGCTTATCCTGACATTTTCAGAGTGAAATTATACAGGGATATGGAGCAATATATTGAGGATGAAAAGAAATTCAATGCATTCAATGATGATGATTTATGGACAGGTAATAGGATTCAGTTTTAATTATTAATCTTTTGATTAATAATTCTTTTTTTATCATTTTTTTGTTACTTTTGCATCTATTGCCACATGCCATTCGCCGGGAGATGTTGATTTTACCTTTCGAGTATTTATTATTTCGATTTCTTTTCCGGCATTGTCGGCGGCATCTGTTAAACGTTTTATTCCTGTTTCATATGAGTCAGAAAATTCATAATAATTGATTATTCCACCATCTTCAATTAAATTAAAACTAACATCAAGGAAAGTATATGCAAGACCTGGAAGGTTCATAATTATTCTATCAAATTTTGTTTTAAATGATTCACTTACTTCACGAACATCTCCGCAATAAGTTTTGATACTGCCTTTCAGTTTATTAAGTCGGATATTTTCATCCAGATATTTGATTGCAGATTCATTAATGTCAACTGCGGTAATATTGACATTTTTATTCCTTGCTATAACAATCGGAAACGGTCCAATTCCGCAAAACATGTCAATGATATTTTCACCGTTTTTTACACTTTCCATCACTCTTTTTCTTTCAGTTGCAAGTCTGGGTGAGAAGTAAACTTCACGAACATCCAATTTCAGACGGGCTCCATGTTCCTTGTGTATTGTAACCGAATCATCAGTTCCGGATAGAAACTCCAAATCACGCACTCTTGTTGTTCCTTTAATTGCGCTTTTTTTCATATAAATTGCTTTTCTTTTTGTAAATTTAAAGGCGGCATCTCCAATCAGTTGTTTTTTGTCCAGCAGTTCATCGGGGATTTCTAAAATTACAATGTCTCCGATTGTGTCAAATGAAGTTCTTAAATTCTCAATTTCCTCATTGGTCAATTCACCGTCAAGCAATTCGGCAAAATTATGGGGAACCTTTTTCATTGGCTCCAAATCAATGTCTACAATATTGTAATCGTCAATGTCTTCATTTATAGGGATATATCCGTATTCAGAATCGGTTTTTATCCGGTATTCCATATTCATTAATCCGTTTTCCATTAATTTTATACGGGTATCATTTGTCTGTTTTAATGGAACCTTTACACATTTCATAAAATTTATTATGTTTAAATTATTATATAATCTATTATGTTTTATTTAGTGGGTTTAGGATTATTTGATGAGAAAGACATTTCTCTTAAAGGATTGGAATGTTTAAAAAATGTTGATAAAATTTATGCGGAATTTTTCACATCCCGATTATTCGGTTCAAGTTTCGAAGCCATTGAAGAGTTGATTGGCCAAAAAATTGAAGTATTGATCAGAGGTGAAGTCGAGGAGGAACATAAATTCATTGAAGAGGCAAAAACCTCGGATGTTGCTTTAATTACGGGGGGAGATCCTTTAATTGCAACCACTCACAGTGATTTTCTGGTTCAATGCTCTAAAAAGGGGATTGATTATGAAGTCATTCATGGATCTTCAATTTTATCTTCAGCTCCTGCCATTTCAGGTCTTCAGGGTTATAAATTTGGGAAAGTGACCACTATTCCTTTTCCGGATTATAATTTTTATCCGAAATCTCCATATGAAGCTATTGAGGAGAATCTTAAAATGGATTTGCATACTCTGGTTTTACTTGACATTCAGGCACATAAAGACCGTTATATGACTGTTAATGAAGGTTTGAAGTATCTGATGAGTATTCACGATAATCTGGAAAGAGAAGGTATGATAACTGAAGATAGTTTGGCTATGGGTATTGCACGTGTCGGGTCAAAGGATGTTGTTGTAAAGGCGGGCAGGATTTCTGAGTTAATTGATTTTGATTTTGGAGGGCCGCTTCACTGTATTGTGATTCCGTCAAAGCTTCATATTGTTGAAGCTGAATATCTGGTGGAAATTGCCGGTGCGGATTCGGCAATTCTTGATGATGTTTAGTTTTAAAGTTAACCGGAAGTAAGAGGTTTCTGCTTCCGGATTATCGCTTGGAAATTTTGGATGTTTTTTGTGATGTTTGTTTTATGTGAAATTTAGTTCATATCGTTTTTTGGTTATATCTGGAATAATACTTTAATTTTTTATTATATTCTTTAGAATTTATATTATTTTTTTATGGATTTGTTTGCTATATTTCTGTATTTTAGTCAAAAAATCATAATATTTACATTATATGCATAAGTTTTTCAATGATTTGAGTAAACAAATTTTCATTGGATTGTAAATTTTGGAATTAAATATTTTTTAAAAATAGATTAAAGAATAAAAAGGGGGAAATGGAAGTAATATGATAGTTACTTCCTTTAATGTCTTATTTCCAAAATTTTTTGGAGATTATAAAATGATTAAGGTTCATTATAAGAAATGAATTTTAATTCATATCGTTTATTAATTATGTTTTACTATTATATAAATGTTTTTATGTATTGATTTCTCAAACATTGTTAAATTTATATGTATTTAAATTCAAAATTAATCTGATGAACAATGAAATCTCATTAGATAATTTGGAAAAAAGAAACTGCGTCTTAAAATCTCAACTGATTCATGAACAATTAAAGTACGGAAACTACTCTTCACAATATTTTAAACGATATGGCTTAACTGTTTTAAATGAATATAAAACTCACGGGTCATTTTTTAAAGCAGCTTCAATCATTGGAATACCTCAGAGAGTAATTATGACATGGTATATTCAGGGTCAGAGGGGGGATCCCGAATTCAGAAACTTTTACTTGGCAATTGAAGATATCAACAGACAAAATCAGAAAGATGATGGGGCTGAAAATGATATTTCTGATGTAAAAATGGATTTTAAACAGGACGGGGAATATATCATCTCCGAATATGGTGACGGATGGAGTTACAAAACATATATTGACGGTGAAAAAATATTTATAATCTCTAATGAGCTTGAAACATTGAAAATGAAAGTTAGAAATAAACGCCTGCCGTTGGACTAGTCGATGTACAATTGGAAATCATATCTACTATGTTATCATTATGATTCTGGATTAAATGTATGAAAAGTAAACATAGCATCCAGTGGATGTAATCGATACTGAGGTTTTTAAACTTGGATGCAGACAAATACTTCACATTAGTTCTTGTGGAATAACATACAATTATTAATATTGTTTTCTTCCTCTAAATTTATAAATTCATATTAATATTAATTTTTTCTTGTTAAAATGACCGCAAACAAGACTACAACATTTATAAACTAGTATGTACAATTTATTTGTATGACTCAAAACAGACGTGTTACAATTAGCATCAATAATGACGTCGACTTGAATTTTAGAAAAATTGCATCCAATAAGATGTTATTTAAAACAGGTTGGTACTCAAAAGCAATTGAGGAAGCGATGTTGTTATGGATGGAAAAGGAAGGTTATTAATAAAATTTTATTTCTTTCTTTTTTTATTTTTTTTTGAATTGCTGTTTTGAAGAATGACTAAGTTTTTTCATTCGAATCAAGTAGCTGTTGTATCTATATTTTATTAATATGTGCGTATGGCGTTGCAAATGAAATTTTTTCGGATTTTCACAGAATCTGTCGAAAAGAAATGGGACAATATCCTAATAAGTGAAATTTCAAATCAATCCAATTAAATTAACTGGCACAAACCAATGAAAAAATATCAGCAAATCAGTTAAATGAAAAACTTCAGTTCAAATTCCCTATTTGACCTCATATTTCTTTTTAAAAGCATTGGCGGATACAATTCATTTATGTAAATCTGTAGCATGTTTTTTGAATTTGAGTATTGTCTTGAGTATAATGAATTTGATGATTTGGCTCTTATTTTTAAAGGGAAATTAGTTTTTCATCAAAAATTATATTTTTAACTAATCCCAAAATTATTTTTAAGATTAAATTCAAATGTTGTACATGGAAGGTGTCAATAATGGAAAATGATGAATTTAGAACTGTTCGGGTGTATACCAAAAAGTATACAAGTAAGGATAAAGACGGGAATTCCATTGAAAAGGAATCTCAGCAAAAACAGGTTAGTCTTAAAAAAGAAGATCCTTTTGAAGATGATGAATTGGTAAAAGTACTGACTCAAGAGGAATATGAAAATTTGGTTAACAATCAGATGTCAGATGAGAAATTGGCAGAATATGACCAGATTATCAAGGAAAAAGATGAAGAAATTGCCACCTTGAAAAGTCAGCTCAATACTCTTAAGACTTCATTTTTTGATAATGTCGATTCCCTTCAGGATGAATTGGGCTATAAGGATGAATTAATAAAAGCTAAAGATGAGATTAACGAGCTGAATAAAGAAAACAAAAAAATCAATGATGAAAGAGTGGCTATCTTTAAAGAACTTGACTATAAAAATAAAATGATTTTGGCTTATAATGTGGAGCTGAACAAATCAATTTTAAATGCGATTAATGTTGTGATTGATGAGGCAAGAGACAACATCAACAGAAGAAATGCTCTTCTCGTTTCTGATTTGAATAAATCCATAGAAAAAGCAAAACATGATGTAAATGAGAAGAATAAAGCTATTGCATATGAAATAAAAAGTACGGTTGAAGATATGAACGAGCAGATTAGAAATACAAGCACTCTTAAGATGATACTGAATAAGAAGAAAATCAATTTAAGAGTCCCAACTGATGATTTGCTTAAACCTTTTGATTTTGACTTGAATGTGGATCAGTTACTTTCAGGTCAGGCTTTGGAACTTGACGCCGCTGAAATTTTAAAGGAAGTAATGCCTAAACTTCCGGAACCGTTTTCCAAATATATTGACACTATGGAAGATGCACCCGAAACAATTGATATTTCATCAAAGGATGAGGAATAATCCATGTCAACATTCAACACAGGCAAAATAACATTTGAATATCCGAACAGTTGGGATGTTGAAAAAGCAGATATACTTTCCAATCCTGACTGCATAGCTACATTATCCAAAGGTCAGAATAACCTAATCAATGCAGTTTCCTTTCCCACAGCAACAAATCTTGATGACTATAAGATATTTATGGAAGACATGATTGGTGATGATGGAGGGGTTATTTTAGCTTCTGATTTTGTCAGAATTGCCGATAAGGATGCAATTAAACTTCATGCTAATATGGACACTCCCAAAATCAATTTTGATATCCATACTTATGTTTTCATTGAATACGGGGTAATTTACATATTTGAATTGAGAACACTGGGTGTTTCAGGAGAGTCTGAAAAGGAATTTGAAGATATCATCTCAACATTTTCTATTCTAGAATAACTGACTGTACTCAAGCAGATAGTCCATGTAGTTTCTGTCCAATATTTTTAGTGTGGAAATGTTTTGGGGTGTGGTTCCTGACCTTTCCTCTACAAGATTTCTCAATGATTTATTTTTCATATGGGCATGAATTTCCCTAATTACAAATTCCATATTTTCGATATTTTTCTCTTCCAGTTCTTCTTGGGAGATGTTTTCATAAATTGGATATTTGTTTAAGTCATATGCTTTGGTTGGTGTTTGCAAGACATTCAGATAACTGTAGTAATTTGCACTGTCTTTTAAAAATCCGTCAATTCCCATATAAACCAGGATGGGCATGAAAGATAATTCTGTAAATGAAAAAATAAAGTAACTGCTTTTTTTAGCTTCTTTTTTTAGGGATATGATAGTTTCAACAAGTTCCTTGGGATTGGTTAATAATGCATCTCCATTGGCTATTATAAATCCGTTGTATCCTATTTTTTCCAGTTCTTTTAAGCATTTAACTCTTAAATCAATATATTTGGATCCCTGGATGACTGCAATGTCGCTGTCATTTACATTTTCTTTTGCAAGTCTTAGGGTTTCGTTCACGTTGAATTCAGCAATTTCCCTGTCAACATTTTGTGCGGAACCTTGGCTTGGTGCGATGTTTAAGTTATTTTTGCTAAATAACTTTGGTGTTAATTCACCGTTTATTTTTCCTATGCGTCCTGGTCCGTCATGTGATTTTATTTCAAATTTTTTTATCATGATTTTAGTTTCCTTTATTTACTTATTAATTATTATATTTTTTAGATTTATATAAATTTTTCATTTAATGTAATCTTTTTGATTACACATTTTAAAAATTTAGTAAGCTTTATATATGGTTCTTTAAAGAATATTATTATGGATTTGAGGATATAATCCGATGATTATCCGAGGTGTGTTTTCAATGTCTATAATAAACCGTCTGAAATCCTTATTTAAGGATGGCAATAAAGAAAGTGACATCAATAATGATGTATCAAACACATCCGATGATGTCCAAGCAACATCTTCAATAAACAGAAAAGAAACTGTCGTAACTGTAACAAAGACTGTTGTAGAAGTCAAGAGTGCATCAGTCGATGAGCCAGAAGACAGTGTTGAAGAATTAGTTTCTAGTGACATCGAAACTTCAGAAAAAAATGCTGATGAAGCAATTGAAGATTCATCCGATGAAATTGTGGAAAAAACTGAAGTTGCTGGGGAAGAAATTCCTCAAGAAATTGAAGTTGAACAAGATGATGAAGCTCCTGAAGAAGATGTAGAGGAAGCTGAAAAAGATTCAAACAAAAAAGATACAGAGAGAGATAAAATGACTTTATTGACTGATAAAGAATTATTAACTGATGCAAATCGTGATCCAGATTTCACTGCAGAATTTATCGACGCTGGAATTGAAACTGTAAAACATTGTTTCCAATGTGGTACCTGTAGTGGTGGATGTCCATCTGGTAGAAGAACTCCATATAAAGTAAGACAAATCGTCAGAAAATGCTTACTCGGTTTAAAAGAAGAAGTTATCACTGATGAAGCTTTATGGATGTGTACTACTTGTTACACTTGTCAAGAAAGATGTCTTAGAAGTGTTAAAATTGTTGAAATTATCAAAAAAGCACGTAATATTGCTGCACATGCTGGTTACATGGCAAAACCTCACAAAATGACTGGTGTATTTGTAATGAATACCGGTCACGGTGTACCTATTAACGATGCTACTAAA
>CACZNW010000151.1 GCA_902782595.1 uncultured Methanobrevibacter sp.
AAAGATTAATTCAAAATGAAAAATATGAAAAATTTCAATAAAAAACCCATTTCAACAAGAGGGAGCATTCAACTTGACAGTCCCAGTGTGTGTAAAATGAAATATAAAAAAATTGGAGATATCCTGATATTGGACAAGAATTATGAAACGGATGACTATGAGGAAATGTCACAAAAACACAATGTTAAAACGATAATGAAAATTGACCATATTCAGGGAACAAAAAGGGAACCGGTATACCGGATTCTCTACGGCAGCGAAACGGAAACTGTCCACAAGGAAAACGGATGCCTGTTCAAGCTGGATTTATCAAAAGTCATGTGGTCAAAAGGAAACAACAATGAAAGGCTGCGAATTTCCAAACTGGTTGGAGACGGTGAAACAGTAATTGACATGTTTGCCGGAATAGGCTATTTTTCAGTTCCAATTGGTGTTCATGCAAATCCTAGGGAAGTAATTGCAATTGAAATCAATCCAAATTCGTACCACTACTTGTGTGAAAACATTAGGATGAATAAGCTGGATACAGTTACTCCTATCCTTGGAGACTGTAGGGAGGTTACTCCGAATTTCAATGCCGACAGGATAATCATGGGATATGTCAAAACAACTCATCACTATTTGAATGTTGCAGTAAACAATCTGAATAAAGGAGGAGTTCTTCACTACCACGAAACGGTTCCGGAAAAACTTCTTGATACACGCCCAATTGAGAGGATAAAATCGGAAGCTAATGATAGGGATGTTGAGGTGTTAAAAATAAACAAGATAAAAAAATACTCTCCTGGAGTATGGCATGCAGTTATCGATGCCAGGATATACTAGAAATATTTTCCAAAAGTGTATCGTTTAGCCATTCGCTGTTCATGTATTTTTCATAAACGCAAAGTCTTTCAGTTAACTCAAAACCCGCATCCGCAGTCAGCCTTTCAAGTTCATCAATTCCCGGCCATGGCGAGGTAATGTTTACATAATCAGGACTGACCGGTGACACTCCTCCCCAGTCATCAGCGCCGCACAATAAAAATATCTGGGCGGTTTCCCGGTTTAAATTAGGGGGAACCTGTATGCTCACATCGGCATCACCAAAAAGCAGTGCAGCAGCTGTCACGGTTCTAATCATGTCCAGAAAGCTTGGTTCACGCCACTCTTCCATTTCAATTCCCGGAATTGGGGTGAAATTCTGAATAATCACTTCCTGAATATGTCCATATGTGTCATATAAATCCCTGATTGCAAGCAGGGATTCTGCCACTTCCTCACGTGTCTCTCCGATTCCAATTAAAATCCCCGTAGTGTATGGTATTTTAAGACGACCTGCATTTTCAATTGTTTCAAGTCTTATTTCGGGGCTTTTTCCAGGGCTTTTTCTGTGCGCCGGCAATTCCATTAATCTTGAAGATGAATTTTCAAGCATCAAACCCATTGAGGCATTAACCTCTTTCAAGCATTTTAAATCATCATATGAGTAATTTCCACCGTTGGTATGAGGTAAAAGCGAGGTCTCATCCAGTGTCATCCGACAGATGTCAATGACATAATCTGTCATTCTTTCATAACCGTATTCGGCCAGTTTCAAACGGACAGCCTCTTCACTGTCAGCATCCTCGCCAAATGTGAATAAAGCTTCTCTGCACCCATATTTTTCAGCATCTTTAAGTTCTGAGAGAACTTCTTCTTTTGTCTTCAGAATTATGGCATCGGGGTCATCAGGGTGCTTTTTAAAATTACAGTATCCGCAGTCATTCCTGCAGATTTCAGTTAACGGTATGAAAACATTTTTAGAATAAGTTATAAGATTATTCTCCCTATATTTTGCAGTTTTTAGCATTAATCTGGTAATTTCACTGTCTGTTGCATTCAATATATGGAGAATATCCTTTTTTGTTAAATTCAAGGTCATTTTTAATCTTCACGTTCTGAAACAGTAACTTCAACATAAAGGGGAGGAAGTTCATTTTTATCTTCCCAGATTGCAATAATCACATCAAACTTTGGAAGTTCAAATACTTTATATTCAACAACAAGACCCATGGACTCCAGTTCCTCTTTCATTCTTATGAATCCCTTGTTGTCCACATCGTTTGTTGAAACTTCACTTCTTTTGATGTTTTTATCTCCAACTTCAAGGATTTCAGCAATCTCTTCTGAAGTAGCATCTATTTCTTTTGCTTCAAGTATTTTACCAATTTCTGTAAGTTTTGATTCAAATTCGCTGATGGGGAGAACTTTCCTTGATCTTCCTCTGACGATTAAAATTCTTTCATTGTCTATTGCAGGTCTTGATCCTTTAAAGGCATCGAAAAATCCCATCACCTCTCCTGCAATTTCATAAGTCTTTTTCATTGAATCATCTCTTTTAGATATCCAATTCTTCTTTTAACTCACCGAGAGTAGTTACCTTTTCTGCAAATGCATTATGTCTGTGAATGCTTTCCTGGTTTTCCTGGCGTGCTGTGATTATTGTGTCGTCAGGGAAATCAGCATATTTTTGAGCCATTTTCTCCATCATGTTTCTGACACAGTCTTCAACAAAAACAGGTTTTCTGTGGGCATTCATTACGGTAGCGTTCTCATCTGGTCTTTTAAGTAATTCGCGGACTGGTGAACTCATGGAAGTTTCAATAATCTCAATCAAGTCTTCTGCATTCACCACTTTATTTTCGGGAACTTCAATGTATATTGTTCCGACTCCTCTCTGGTTGTGTGAAGCAAAAGTAACGGTGTCCAGTACTTTTTGTGTGGTTTCCTCATCAAGGAATTCCAATAATTTGGTCTTATCAGATTCCCTTACTGATTCCTGTGCACAAGGACACACTGTCATTCCAATAAGCTCGGCGCCTATGCTTTTTCTAATTTCAATGTTTCCATTGTCATCTCTCAGTCCGACGGCTTTTGCTTTTAACTGAGCCATTTCCTGAGTTATATTTCTTGTAACGGGAGATTCTTTCATGAACATGAAATCGGAGGTCATGGTGATTTCAACACGTTTTGCATATTCGTGTTTTGTCATCATTTTCTCAACGATTTTTGCACACAATGTTTCAACAGCTACAGTGGAATCTTTAGCTACTTCTTCGAGAACTTCGCTAATGGCTTCCGGGTTCCTAGACATATGTACTCCTTTTTGATCACTTGGCAAATCAACAAATGCATCAAAGGTAGGTAGTAAAATTATTGGTCTTTTATTTGTTCGTTCTAGTTGTAATAATTTTTTAACTCCAGTAACGCCTACTCTAGTTAATTTTATAGGTACACTAGGAGTATCGTCTTGAGTATCGGGTAAGCAAACTGCCAATTTTATAACCTCTATTTAAATTAATTTAAACAGTATATATTTTGTATCTTTTTATTTATATACTTGAATAATATTATGTATGATTAAAATGTCTATAAATACTTTAAATATTAATATTAATGTTTAAATTTCAGATATTGTAAAATAAATGGTCAATATATTATTTTTAACTGTTTGACCTGAATTTAGTTTTAAACATAAAATGAATGGGGTGTTGGATGATTAATATATTATTGGAGGAAGGTTGTAAGTTAAAGTTGCTTTGGAGTTATTGGCATTCTATTTTTATCTTAATAGTGAAAGAATACCTCAACCTCTTTAAGGCAGAGGATAAAAATCAATTTCAGTGAAGGATTTGAAAAAACACTTCTCCAGTGTTTTCAGAAGACCTGTAATCCAGAGAAAAACACTATTCCATTGCCTTTTTTTAGAAAAATAATTATAGTTATATGACATTTCTTAATGTATATTACACAAGAGAGTTAACTGCAAGGTTAACCTCTAGAAGTTGATTTCAAAAACATAAAATGTCTAGGGAGGGTATTGTAGGTTTTATGCATGCAATACATGCATTTTACACTGCTTTTTCTAAATTACTTTCATCCACAATTCATTTCGATATAAAATATGGTTTCATCCATGGCAAGTATGTCGGATGATGGTTAGTTTTCAAGTAATGTTGAACTTTTTTTTTAAAAAATAGAAGTCAAAAGTAGTTATTTTAACTACTTTTCTTAAAAATTTATAAGATGTTTGAAGAGCCCATGTCTTCTTTTATAACATCAAGAACAGTTTGTGTGTATGTTCTTTCTATAATCGGGTCTTTTAGCAATTCTTTAATAAATGAGTTCAATTCATTTGTGTTTCTGAATTTTGCAATTAAAAATGCATCGTATTCTCCGGTAACGTCATATATTCCAACAACATTTTTATTAAAGAATGTTTTTTCTTCCCAATTTTTCAGTTTCCCGCCTTTTACTCTAACTCCAATTATTGTGGTCAGTACAAATCCTAGTTTTTCATGGTCAATGACCGGTGAGAATTTCTTAATAACGCCGGTTTTCACCATTTTATCTATACGGTTGTGGACTGTTCCTACAGATACGTCTAGGCTACGGGATATTTGCCTGTATGATGTTCTGACATCTTCATTTATTATTTTAAGAATTTTAACATCAGTATCATCTAGTTTCACTACATTATCTTTAGTTTTTACCATTGAATATCTCCCTTTTTGCATAATTTTTAAATTTTGGTTATTTTATAGAATTAACCTTATGTCTAATAGTAACTTTTTTATTATATATAAAAGTTATTGTAATTTTTTTATTTTTTTATTTATTTTTTGATATAATTAACAAAAAGTCATTTTTGCATTGTGTTTTTAATACAATCTTTGGACGGATTTTCAGTGATTGGTGAATTTTATCATATACTTTTATTATTTTTTTAAAATTAATGTTATATTTTTAAGATTCATTCACTGTTTAAGTCAATTAGAATGTCTTTAATGTCTTCAATTCCAGCATCACTTTTTATTCCCAGTGGATTATAATGAGTTTTTACAGCTTTAAAGCCTTTTTTATCAAGTTCTTCCAGTATCAAATCAAATTTCGGTGCACTCAGTTTCAGTAATTTGCAGATACTGTGAACATCATAAAATGTCGGAGGAGCTTCACACTCAACAAGACATTTGTTAAGCAGTTTCAATGCTTCCTTTTCGCTATTTATTTTCTTATTGTCGACCTCTTCAATCATTCCCTCGATAAATGTCTTGTCCTGAATGTTTCCTAACCATAACGGTCCGGCATGAATCAGTTTTTGCCCGCAAACAGGACAAACTTCATCTGCTGAAGCGGCAAGCCCCGGACGGATCTGTCTGTGAAGACAGTTTCTGCAGTGGCTGATGTATCCTATATTATTCAGAGAAGCATCGGTTTTTCTTGAACCTTTTTTAACTTCCAGGTATAATCTCATATAATGTTCAGTACTGTGGGACATTTTAACTTCAATGAACTTCGCATATTTTGAAAGGGTAAGCGCAACAAAACCTGCCAAAATCCGGATTCCGGTTTCATGGCAGTACTCGCTTTTGTAAGGTTTTGAATTATACTTTCGAATGCATGGCTCAACGTATGTTCCGCAAAGCGCCGATGTATCAGTTGCCGTAACACATAGAAGTGAATCTCTGCGGGCACAGTAGCCTGCAGAATCCAGAAACGGTGAAGGGGTTCCGAAAGGGTCAATATCAATAACATCAAATTCTCCGCGTTTCATCCTCAAAAACATGCTTGCGTCGTGTTGATAAACCCCGACATTATCCAGATTATTCAGTTCAATATTGTGGCGTTCATAATGATTGGCGGTTTCACTGATATCATTAATAAAAACTTCCCCGATGCCGTCAATTTCATTTTTGTACCTTACACCCCTGATGCCACTTCCTCCAAAGAGGTCGCAGATATTTATTTCACGGTTTTGCTGCTTTTGAAATACCTGGATTGCAAGAATTGACAAATCCCTGTTCATTTCCATATGGGGATTATAAAAAACGGGGGCAGCTGATGAAACTTTATCAAATTCCGGAAATTCAATAGTTGTCAATCCTTCTTCAACACGTTTAATTTTATATTCTTCCATTACATCTCCACTCGCAGTTTTTTTTCATAACTAATATTTTAAATATTATTAGATTTAAATATTAGTATAGTTAAACAATATTAATTCTATTTTGGTGATAATTGTGTCAAACATTAAAGTTCCTATTGCAAAACCGATAATTGGAGAAGAAGAAATTGAAAATGTAGTTGAAGTCTTAAAATCCGGAATGATAGCTCAGGGCCCAAAAGTAGATGAATTTGAGCAAAAATTCGCAGAATGGGTTGGAGCAGATTATGGTATTGCTGTAAACTCAGGAACTGCCGCATTGCACACCGCACTGCTTTCATGTGGAATCGGTGAAGGAGATGAGGTAATAACAACTCCCTTCACATTCATTGCAAGCGGAAATTCAATTATCTACACCGGTGCAAAACCGGTATTTGCCGATATTGACCTTAAAACATACACCTTGAATCCGGATGCAATTGAAGGATTAATAACCGAAAACACTAAAGCCATAATGCCCGTTCAGCTGTACGGACAGTCCGCAAACATGGATAAAATCAATGAGGTTGCCGAAAAATACGGACTGATTGTTATTGAAGATGCAGCCCAGGCTCATGGAGCAACCTGCAATGGTCAAAAAGTCGGAAGCATTGGAGACATGTCATGTTTTAGTTTTTATCCGACAAAAAATATGACAACTTCTGAAGGAGGAATCATCACAACTGATGATGAGGATCTGGCTGATAATGCAAGAGTGTTCAGAGCTCATGGAGCCACCGTAAGATATCATCACGATTCAATAGGATACAACTTTAGAATGACCGATATATCAGCGGCAATAGGTCTTGCACAATTAAATAGAATAGATGAATTCAACGACAAAAGAATTGCCAATGCAGCATACCTCAATGAAGGACTGAAAGATGTTGACGGAGTAATAACTCCATACTGTGCTTACGGTTCCAAACATGTGTATCACCAGTACACAATCAGAGTTGAAAAAGCAGACCGTGATGACTGGGTTGATATAATAAATGACTGTGGAGTGGGAACAGGCATACACTACCCGATTCCGCTGTACAACCAGCCAATCTATAAGGCACTGGGAATTGACGGTAACTGTCCGAATGCAGAACTTGCTGCTGATAATGTTATTTCCCTTCCGGTTCATCCGTCACTTACCAAAGAAGATTTGGATCTGGTTATTGAAGCGGTCAAAACCGCTTCCAGTGAGTTGGATTAATTTCCAACTTATTTCAACATTTTTTCAACACTTTTGACTTTGCTGTCCAGTGTCCTGTTTTTCAAATCTCTTCGGTCATCTATTTTTATCACAGTATAGACTCTTCCGGCTCCAAGTTCAAAAACAGCTTCTTGAGCATCACTTATCACACTGTAGAGTTCATCCAAACTATTCGCTTCTATCTGTGTTCCCATTCCGGTCAGCCGGTAACTTAAACCGGAATCCTCAACCGACTGAACCGCAGCAGTCACATAATCCTTGCATTCGCTTGTCTGTGTTCCGACTGGTAATATTGCAAAATCACAGGTAATCATCATTTTTCACCAATAACCTATTTATATTATCTTCGTATAAAAATAATTCGTAATGGTGAAATTAAAAAGGGAAGAATTCAACGAACATATCTTTACAAGAATCAATAATCTAATTGCAGATTATAATCTGATTGGGGAAGGAGAACTGATAGCCGTAGCACTTTCCGGAGGAAAGGACAGTGTATTGACTCTACACGCTCTTAAAAACTATCAGCAGTATCTTGACTTTGATTTAATAGCAATAAGTGTTGATGAAGGAATCGAAGGATACAGGCAGCATGGAATTGATGCTGCTATTGCCAATGCAAGTGCATTAAATGTAAAGCTCATCCAGAAATCATTTAAAAACGAAGAGGGATTTGCACTTGATGATATTTATTCTGATTTTAAAAGTGCATGCATTCCCTGTGGAGTTTTTAGAAGAAACATACTGAACAAAACCGCTTATGAGTTGGGTGCGGTGAAAATCGCCACAGGACACAATTTGGATGATGAAATACAGTCATTTCTCATGAGTTTTGCCCGTGGAGACACAATCAAATTCTCAAAATTCGGACCGAAACTTGATGTAATCCACCCGAAACTTGTTCCAAGAATCAAACCTTTGTGGAACACTCCTGAAAAGGAAGTAGGAATGTGGGCGGTAATGAATAACATTGATATTCATCTGGACGAGTGTCCTTACTCTCATCTCTCACTGAGGGCGAAAATCAAGGAATTTTTAAATCGCAGTGAAGACAGATATCCCGGTATAAAAAACAATGTAATGGAGTCATTTATGAAAACATTGACCTTTGAAAACGATATAAACACAATTCTTAACGAATGCGAAATATGTAACGAGCCCACATCATCGAATATCTGCAAAGCCTGTGAATTAAAGGAATCCATAAAAGATTCTAAAAATAGGTAGTTCAATTGATTCAGTTTCTCCAAATTGCAAAAATCATATATACTGCAAATAATCCTATTAAAAAGATTCCTTCTCTTTTATCATATTTTTCTTGGGTTTTACCAAATATAAAGCAGAATACTGTTGCTACAATCATGAATGCAACATCTACAAGTATTCCGGAGTTTATTGTTATTTTACTTATTGCACTGCTTGCACCCAATACGAATAATATGTTGAAGATGTTTGACCCGATAACGTTACCTATAACCAAATCGTTTTCACCTTTTTTTAAAGCGGTAATTGATGTTACAAGTTCAGGTAAAGAGGTGCCTATTGCAACAATGGTCAAACCTACCAGTGTTTCACTCATTCCGAGTGCCATTGCTATATCTGAAGCACTGTTTACAACCAGATCCCCTCCAATAACAATTCCGATAAGTCCGCCGACAATAAATATTATGCTCACCGGAAGGGAGAATTTAGGTTTGTCAACATAACTCATGGCACCGGTTTTTCTTGAGTTCCGGATGATGTAGATCACATATCCGACCAGCAGAACAAGCAGTATGATTCCTTCAAAGGGTATGATGTCTCCTCCCATGAATATGAAAACTGCAAGTAAAAAGGTTATTGCAACAAGGAATGGCAAGTCCCTATTCAGGACGTCCTCTTCCATTAACAAATCGCCGAACAGTGTAGCAACACCGATAATAATCAGCATATTAAATAAATTACTTCCAATTACATTACTGACTGCCATTGCATTGCTGCCTGTCAGGGATGAAGTAATGGAAACTGCGGCTTCAGGAGCACTTGTTCCCAATGCGACAATGGTCAAACCGACAATAATTGTGGGAACTTTTAGAATTGAGGCAATGTTGCTTGCTCCATCAACAAAAAAATCAGCCCCCTTGATTAACAATGCAAATCCGCCAATTAATAAAATCACTTGAATCAGTATTGAAAAATCCATTTTTATTCCTCTGTTTCTTCAGGACCCAAATCGGTAACTAAAACCTTGTCGATTTGATGTCCGTCAATATCTATGATTTCAAAGATAAATCTTCCGCATTCGTATTTGTCGTTTTCATTTGGAATTGTGCCGCTTAAACTTAAAATAAAACCTGCTAAAGTGGTGTAATTATCTTCATCTTCATCGGGGAGCTTATCTTTAAAATCAAATAGTTCCTTAAATCTGTCAATCGGATATCTTCCGTCTATCAGCCAGGTTCCGTCCTCTCTCTGCATTGCTTGGGGTTCGTCTTCCTCGTCAATGCCAGGAATATCTCCGACTAGGCCCTCCAGTAAATCGTTTAATGTAATTAATCCTTCGACGCTGCCGAATTCGTCAACAACAAGAACCATATGGACATATTCCTTGTTTTCCTTTAATTCTCTAAGCAGTTCCAGTGTTTCCAAATGTTCAGAAACAACCAGAGGTTCCTTAACGATTTTGTGAATGTCAAATTCTTCTTTGCCGAAAAGTGCTGATAGGATGTCTTTTGCCTGTACGACTCCTATGAAATCATCCAGTTCACCGCTTGCTATCGGGAAAATTGACCTTTTGCTTTCAATAATCTTTACCTTGTTGACTTCCTTGTCATCCTCCAGATCAATCCATATGATTTCATTTCTTGGGGTCATTATGCTTTCGACTTTGTTATCGTCGAGTTTGAAGACTCTTTTGATAATGTCTTCCTCTTCCTGTTCGATTGTGCCGTCTTCACGTCCTTCTTTAATCATTAATGTAATTTCCTCTTCGGTAACCGTATTGTTCTGTCTGTTTTCAACTCTCATTAACCATAAAAGAAAGCTGCTTGATTTTGCAAGAACAAAACTTACAGGTTTTGATATTTTTGAAAGAATCAGCATACTTTTTGCTACTTTAAGTGAAACCTTTTCAGGTTCATTTAAAGCTATTACTTTTGGCACAATTTCTCCGACAACCAGTGTCAGGTAGGTTGTGACGATAACAACTATTGCAACGCTTATCGGTTCGCTGTACGGAATAAAGGAAATCATTTTGGCAAGGGGTTTGGCAAGGGTTACTCCCCCGAATGCTCCGGTCAGAACACCGATAAGTGAAATTCCAATTTGTACGGTTGATAAAAATTCATTTGGGTCTTCCAATAAATCAAAAACAATTTGAGCATTTTTATTTCCTTCTTCCAAGTATTTTTGCATTTTAGCTTTTCTAACGGATACAACGGCAAGTTCTGCCATTGACAGGTATCCGGTAAGAATTACCAAAACAATTATAATAATTATCTCGAGTGTCGTTCCAATCATTTCTAACAGACCATTAAAACCAATTATAAATCACTGGCTTTCATAAAACCAGTATTTTTATATATTTTATCCTGCATTTCCTGAACTGCAAAAGAAGCTTCTTCTCTGGTAGCTACTTTTTGAAAAATGCGTCTTGATTTGACCTTTAATGTTTTCCCGCAAACGCATTTACGTGTAGCCACTCCTTCCTTTGCATACAATGCTCTTCCACAGTCACAACGAAATATAATGTACATGATTTTTTTTCCAATTTTTATATAATAAATAGTGGATAATAATATTATACAATATATTATTTAAAATTAATTATTTTTCTACATTCCGAAAATTTTCATGAAGAGGGGTATGAAAACCTTTGAAGGCAGAATTACCAGAGTCGCTATGCTCACTCCAAGGTTGGTTCCGATAACCACAAGGAGTATTCTGAAGATATTGTTGTGCCACAAATCCTTAAAACTGTTTATATGAGCTAAATTCTTTATATCACTTTGACGGACCTTTCTGAATTTGGCTTCACACAAACCTGAAAACCATCCGGCTGCAAGCAGGGGGTGGATAATGGTTAAAGGTGCCACAAGTCCTCCAACAAGGGCGGATATCAGTTTTGAACCTGAAAGGATTGATCCTGCAAATCCCATAATCATACTGATGATGATAAAGTCATAGATGTTCCATGCAATGTTTATCCCGCTAAAATATGCCAGAAAAAATATCACCACAAATAAAATAGGAATCATTGCCAGAAATATCTTAAGCCATGGAATGCCTTTCTTTTCTTTGATGACTTCGAGTTGCCTTAAGTCGGGTAATTTTTCGGGATTGTCAAGGTATTCTTCAATTCCAGGTTTATGTCCTGCTCCGACAACCGCAATGACATGATTGTGAGGTATTCTCATTATGCTTCCGGCAAGATATGCATCCCTTTCATGAACAAGAACTTCATAAACGCTTGGGGCTTCATCCTTGAAAACTTCCATCAGTTCGTCCATGTTTTCGGGGTTTTTTAATTCTTCAACGTCAACATCTTTTTCATCTCCAAATCCGAAAACGGAAGCTATCAGTGCAAACATGAATTTTGCCTTTTCAAAAAATCCCATTCTATTCAGTGCCCTTTGAAGGGTGACGCTGATGTCTCTGTCAATCAGGATAATCGGAATTCCCAAATCTTCGCTTGCTTCTATGGCGGCAATCATCTCCGAACCGGGCGCAACATCTAGGTTCGCTCCGATTTTAGACTGGAAGTAGCTTAGGATGGCACTTGTGAAGAACAGTGCAACTTTATTTTCTTTGATGATTTTGGTTACTGATATTGTTTCATCTTCCTTAATACCCATCATTTCTTGTTTTATCTTTGTGTATCTTCCTCTGTCAAGTTCGATTGCCACTGCATCAGGGTGTTGCTCATAAATGGCATCCTTAACTTCATTAACACTTTCTTCGGATACATGAGCAGTACCTATTATTGTTAAACATTCTCTTTTCAAAAAAACACTTCTTTAAAATTGTATTAATATCTATAATATTATGGAGTATCTAGATATATAAAGTTAATTCATTATCATGATATATTGCAACATTGTCGGTAATGTTTTTTAAAGAACTTAACTCCACATCCTCCTTAAATCCAAGTTCAGCTAATCTTTCCCCGGTTTTTGAACTTAAAAATGTTTTTTTAACGGATTTATAGTCTCTGCTTGCAAGAATTGCTGATTTGGCATATTCACTTAACTGGCATGTTTTTAAATTTCGACTAATCCAGTAGAGTATTTCACCGGATGCGAGAAAGTCCTCGATTGCAAACTCTCCTCTCACGCCCGCCATGACCACGTCAATATGATTGTTGGCCAGCTGAATGCTTTTAAGTCCGGCTGCTCTTGCATTGACCATTGAACCTACTAGTACCTGTGAGTTCATGTTTTCAAGTATTCTTGTTCCATTGCTTGTTGTTAAAATCAGTGTATCGTCGGAGGCTTCCAGATTCATAATTTGTGAAGGACTGTTTCCGATGTCAAATCCTTCGAGCTGTTTTCCCATACGTTCGCCGGCAACGGTTCCTCCTATTTTTTCTTTCAGTTTCAGGGCTTCTTCAGGTGTAAAACATGGAATTATTCTTTTAAACTTATCCAAACCTAATGTAATTGTTGTACTTGCCCTTAAGGCATCAACTATAACGGAAACGTCACTGGATGAACTTTCCTCAAAACTCAATGTTACTTTCATATATTATTATATATGGATTGTTTTTATAATTATTATTTATGAAAATCGTCACAACACCAATGTGTGAAGAAATTGTAAAACTTGCAGGTGTTAAAGAATATGCAGTTAATAAATTTCCCCAAAAGCAGGACGGGGATTTGGCAATCATTCTTTCTGAAAGCAAAGTGGATATGAATGCAGTTGCAATTAAAATCAATACCTCCACACAGATTTTTCAAAGTATAAGGAAGGTTTCAAAAATAGCGGGCGGCGGACTGGCGGATGAGGAAATAATGGAGTATTTCAGTGATTATCCGCTCTGCACAAAATACCTGAATTCAAGTTACGGTCATGACATCAATGTTAAGGTCTACTCCGAATTTTTAAAGGATATTGTATCGGATGTAGGGTTTGGTATTGTTCTGGATGAATTTGATTATGTAATTTATCCGGATTATCTTAAAAGTAGGGTCAGGGAAACTGAAAATCTTGTTGAAATTCCCTCCCACAATGCCGTTTCCAAAAATCCTTTTGACAAGGCGGAATTGAGATATTCAATTTTAGAAAATTTAATATAGATTAATAAAAATAGTTATTAATATAGCATTTTTCGGAAGTGTTAGGAAATGTATGAAACATTAATATTTACCGGTGGAGTTCACAAAAGTGAAGAGATAAGAGAACTGATTGAGGATTTGGGAGGATTTATTCTTCAGGACAGCGTTCAGCAGATGGAACTCGTATTGAACATGGCAGTTCCACTTGAAGACGTTGGTAAAATCGAAGAAAAATCAAAAGAGTTGTTGGCAAAACTGTCTGTCGCTCCAATGGCAGGTTCAGAAATTGCCATTGTATCTCCGACACTTGCAAGACACCACCTGCCTCATGCAGCATGTGACATTTCGGAATATTTGCGTGAATTCGGTGCAAAGGACAACATGATAGGTCTTGCCAGAGGAGATGGTAAAGGAACTTCAGGAATCACCGAAGAGGAAAAGGACCTGATTGAAGAGCATGATATTGTTATTTTTGCACTGGGCAGTTTTGAAAGCTGCATTAAGGAAAAAGCCTTTTTGTATGATGACATTGACATTCCGGTAATTGTAACTGGCGCTCCCGAAATTGATGTCAGTGAACTTCCGGGAGCCGATGCATATGTGGGAGGTCTCGGCAGAATCCCGAGAAGACTTAGAAGGGGTCCCGACATTCGTGCACTTGATAAACTGGTTGAAACCGTCGAACAGATATTGAATGATAAAAAACGTGAAATGGCTCTCGACGCACCTCTTGTCCCGGCTATCGTTGTGAAAAATGCAATTGAAAATCAGATTCGCGAAATAAGTGATGTAATCTCACCGACACCGGTAACATCACAGCTGGACGGTGTGCGTGTAAAGTTAAATTATGATACCTACGGCGAAGACATAGGTAATGTGGTCATCGACGGCAAAAAACTGTCAGAAATAGCTGAAATTAAAAAATCAAAAATGTATGATTATATTCTTGTAAAAATCAATAGTGAGAGTTCTCTTGTTGAGGATTCAAACTAAACCACTTTTTTTATATTCTTCTCATACCGAAGAAGTTAATGGCATCAACCAAATCGTTGAACTGTTCCAGTTCACGCTCTATCACGTTTTCATCGGTCATGTCAATACTCAGTTCCCCGTCCACGGTAAGAGTATCAGGACCACGTCCTATTAGTCTCTCAACACCGTCGGCACTTAAAATCCTTTCTGCATCAAGCTGGTGAACAAATGATCTTCCGGGGATTATGACTGCATCTTTAAGTTCGCCCAAATCAAGATTTTCCAGATCTTCTTTTGTAATCAGACATGCGATTTCCTTTTCAACTGCCACAACATTGACGCTGTCGGCTTCGATTTTTTCAAATATCCTTGAAATGTAGGGTTGGGCTATCTTTGATGTGATGATTGTGGCTTCACCGGTTACGGGCTTTATGAACTGCAGAAATATTTCGTTTTCGTCCTTGGCAATTGCAAATGGTCCTCCGGTTTCAGGGTCACATACAGGTGTTCCGCTGACTCGGAATTTGTATTCACTGTTGATTTGTCTTACAAGCTCGCCGAAGTCATCCACCGGTTGGGATTCAAATCCCTTAAGGATTGGCTCGTTGCCGAGTATCAGTCCCTCGTTGAATGTGTTTGCAAATCTCATAAGAAGCATTCCCTTGGCTCCCCACTCCTCAAGAGAGTTACAGGTTTCACGAAGCACATCTCCGTCGTTGACGCCGGGAATTATCACTGCCGCTCCGGTAAGGTCAATGTTTTCACAAAATATCCTGCATGCCTTGAGGGCTTCCTCGGGATTGGGATCTTTCACCCACTCTCTTCGAAGCTTCACATCTGTTGAAAAAACGGTAAATGACACTTCCCTGACACCGTTGTTGACCAGTCTTGTAGCCATTTCGGAGTCGTTTATTCCTTTTCCGCAGGTGTATCCGAGTATTGATGAGATTGAAAACTGATTTAAACTTTGTGTCAGGCTTTCAAGGTGGGGATAACAGCTGATGTCACCTCCTCCACTTATATATGCACTTACCTCTCCTTGCGGCATTCCCATCATCATTGCGGTTTGGACCTGGTTTATTACTTCAAAGGGGGATTTGAAGTCTCCTTGTGTTTCAGATACTCCTTTGCTGCATCGCTCACATCCTATTTTGTTGGGAAGGCAGTGTGCACACCCGAAACTTTTCACTTCTTTTACTTTTCTAAAGTAACAGTATCTGCAAAAACCGTTACAATCTCTTCCAGGTATCCCTCCGACATCCGCTACAAATTGCATATTATTTAATTTTAATTTTCATTTTATTTATAAATTTCATGATTTTTTTTGAACCGGTTTTTGTATTACTTTTAGTATTATTTATTACTATAAAGCTTGAAAGTAATAATTTATTATTTTAATTTGTTTTTTAAAATAAGTACCATAATAATTTAAAATCTATTAAAAATTTAATTATTTTATTTAATTTTATTTTAAGTAATTTATATTGTTAATTTTATTAAAATAATCATTTAAACAAACATTAAAAAGTATTACTTTTACATGATTTTATCTTAAACGAAAAATCTTTTATTATACTTTATAAACTTTTCTAAAATATTTCATAGGTAATCTTTATATTATATCTTTTATAAAATAAAATTTGT
>CACZNW010000152.1 GCA_902782595.1 uncultured Methanobrevibacter sp.
AGTTTATCGAAGTGATGAAGTTGTTGAGGATATTCCGGAGGAGAATGCAGTTTATCGAAGTGATGAAGTTGTTGAGGATATTCCGGATGATGAGACAGTTTATCGAAGTGATGAAATCCCTGATGAGAAAAGTGATGAAATCAATAATGATGATGGAGTTACATATTATCAAGGGTCCAATGATGTTACAAGTAAGCTTAGAAAGAATAATGTTTACTATGATAATGAAGAAAGGCCAAGGTCTGTTAGAGGTTCTCTTAAAGGAATCAAAAAGGATATGCAGTACATTAATAAGTCATTAAAGGCAATTGAAAATCCAACTCAGGTTGATTATGTGTCTGTTGTTGACAGGACTGAAGAGTATGATCCGGCTGATTATTTAAACATGCCGAGTGATGATGACTCTGATTTAATCATTGAAAGAGAAAATGAACTGACATTTGCAGAAAAAGAGGAGCGAAGAATTGAACGAGAGTTGAATGATGAAATTTTCAGCGAAGAAAACAGTGATAATGAAGATGTAATCGTGCCTGTTCATCAACAATATGCACATGAAGAATCAAAAGATGATGTTTTGGAAAATATTATTCAAACTGCTGATGAGGATTATAAGGAAATAGAAAAAGAAAGGTTTAAACAGGATAATCAGCTTAAAGCTTTTGATGACCATAAACTGCCGGGTAAAAAGAAAATGGAAGATAATATTTTCACTTATGTTAAAGCAGATGAGATAGGTTTGAAATCTTCTGATGATTTATACAAACAGCCGGTAAGTAATGTTGCCAGTTCAGTTAAAGTAATTGTTGATGTTGAAGGACCGATTCATATTAAAGAAGTTACAAACAGGATTAAGGACAGCTGTCATATTAAACGTGCTGGTTCTAATTTGAAAAAAACCGTTAATTCCGCTGCTGAATATGCCGAAAGTTCTGGAGATATTATAAGAATAGGCGACTTTTTATATGACGCATCAAATAATGATGTAATCATCAGAAAAAGAAATAAACCGAACATTGATTTGATTTCTGATGAGGAAATTGCCAAAAGCATTGAACTTGTACTGACATACAATAAAAATGTATCTACAAATCAGATTGCAAAGGCAACTTCCCGTAATTTCGGATTCAAATCAACATCCAAAAAGACTGCAGCAAGAATAAATAGTGTTCTGGACTTGATGATTGCCAATAATAGAGTAAAAATAGAAAACGATATTGTTGAACTAAAATAGTGTTTTTCATGTCAACCAAACTCAAATCTCCCGATAATCTGCCAAATAAACCCGGTGTTTATATAATGCGTGATTCTTCCGACACAATTATATACATCGGCAAGGCGAAAAACCTCGTCAAGAGGGTTAAATCTTATTTTAGAGAAAAGCTTGACAGGCCTAAAACTCAAATATTGATGAGTCACTTTGACAGTTTGGAGTATATTGTTACCAATTCCGAAAAGGAGGCTCTGATTTTAGAGGCAACTTTAATTAAAAAGCATCGCCCGAGATATAATGTTCAGCTTAAGGATGATAAACGTTATCCTTATGTAAAAATCACAAACGAAGAGTTTCCAAGACTGGTCATTACAAGAAATGTAAGTAAAAACGGTATTTATTATGGTCCGTTTACTGATGTCGGGTCTGTAAAGCAAACAGTTAAATTTTTAAAATCATTATTTAAAATAAGAACCTGCCGCAATATGGACGGGCCATGTCTGAATGCACAGATTGATTTGTGTTATGCTCCATGTGACGGTAAAATATCTAAGGAGGAATACTCACAAACCATTAATAAAATCGATTTGTTTTTCCAGGGAAAATACTCAACAATCGTTAGGAATTTAAAAAAGGAAATGATGGAAGCCTCACAAAATGAGGAGTTTGAAAAGGCGGCGGTTATAAGAGACCAGATTGCATCCATTGAAGAAATAATGGAAAAACAGTTTGTCGATTTGGTGGATGATGATTTGGACCAGGATGTAATAGCAATTGCTCCGGGTGAAAATGAAGTTGTAGTTATTATAATGCCGATTAGAAACGGTAAGATTGTCGGGCGGGATGATTTTTTGATGAGCGCTTCGCAGTATGATTCGTCATCCGAAATCATGTTTGCATTTATTCAGCAGTACTATGGTTATAATCGACATATTCCAAAACAAATTCTTCTGGATGAAGATATTGATGATTACGAATTGCTTGAAGACTGGTTAAGTGATTTAAGGGGCAATAAAGTTAAAATTAAAGTTCCTCAAAAGGGTGTTAAATTAAGGCTTGTGAAAATGGCCAAGAAAAATGCCGAAATTATCAAACATCAAAACAGAAAGATGGAATCCGCATTGATAGAGCTTAAAAAATACCTCAAACTTGAAAAAATGCCGCGTGTAATTGAAGGATATGATATCAGTAATATTTCCGGCAAGTTTGCAGTCGGCTCAAAGGTATCCTTTAAAGATGGAAAGCCCAATAAAAAAATGTATAAACATTTTAAAATGGAAACTCCCGGACCAAACGATTTTGCAATGATGGAGGAGCTGCTGACCCGCAGATTGAAATTAGTCGACAGCGATCCCGAACCTGACCTCATAGTCATTGACGGAGGTAAGGGGCAGTTAGGTATGGCGTGTGGTGTTTTGGAAAAATTAAATCTCACTCATATTCCTATAATTGGTCTTGCAAAGGAATTTGAAGAAATATTCACTCCAAATTCAAAACGTCCAATTATAATTCCAAAAAACAATAAGGCATTGTACCTGCTTCAGCAGGTACGTGATGAATCTCATCGCTTTGCAATAACTTACCACAGAAAACTTCGCAGTAAAAATATATCTTCCTCTTCACTTGACGATATTACAGGTGTTGGCAAAAAAAGAAAAATTGCTCTTTTAAAAGAATTTAAAACCATTGATAATATTAAAAAGGCATCAATTGACCAATTGGCTAAAACGGAGGGCATAAATCAAAAAACGGCTGAAAATGTCTATAATTATTATCACTAACTTCTAATTATTTTTTACAAAAAAATACTAATTTTTCATTAAGTTTAAATATTAGAATTTTAATAATGTTTTCATAACTGATAAAAAAAAAGGTTATGTTATATGGTAAAATGTCCACGGTGCGGATATAAAAATGCATCCACAGCCGTATATTGTGATAATTGTGCCTATCTTCTCGCAGATTCAGATGGAACTAAAATAAAAAATTCAAAGCGGGACAGAAGTTGGGGAATAGGCATAGCTAAAAAGATTGTAATTGTACTGGGGATTATTATTATAATGTTTTTACTGTTCTCATTTGTTTATAATAATACTCAGCCTTCAAGTCAAGATTCTTTAAATGTTGTAACTGATGACGGAAGTAATCATCAGACTTCTTCTTATCCTTATCAGGCGGTTATTCAATACGAAGGCAGCTGGTATGCTGAAATGGGTGACCCAAATTATCTTGTAAAAGAATCCGGTGAAGGTACAAAATCCTTCACACTGGATTGTGCAGGATGGGAAAGAGTTTGTCTTGATGTTCAAAAACAGGATTATGGTGAAGGGGAGCTTAAGGTTCAGCTCAAGAGAAACGATGAAGTTGTAGCTGAAAACTCAACTACAGATTCTCTTGGAAGAATTGTAATTAACTACAATTATTGAAACTGGTTAATTTTCTCTTCTAGAAGTTCAACTAATTCATCGGTTTTATACAGTCTGATTTCCTGTTCATCCTTGCCTTTAAATATTTTGATAAATGCAATCATGTCATTACATAGTTGGTCATATTGGATAGACAGTGTGTTAAAGTTATTCAGCAGTGCAAATGCTTTTTGCTGGTCTAATTTAGGTTCATCTCTTAGAATTCTTTCTATATTTGCAAAATGAGTTTCTATTACAATTTTCTGCTGTTCTAAACTGTCCATATATTCGTCAATTTTATTTTCGCTAGCCATTTTTATCACTTGTTTTTTAATTTTGTATTGTTAACATATAAATAGTTTCAAAAATATATTTCTATAAAGTATAAAAGGGGCATACTATGATGATAAAAGTTGAAAATGTTAGTAAAGATTATGAACTGGCTGATGGAACTAAAGTTACAGCACTTAAAGACGTTAGTTTTGAAGTTGAGGAAGGTGAAATACTTGGAATCATGGGGAAAAGTGGTTCCGGTAAATCCACACTTCTAAGAGCACTAAGAGGTGTTGAACACATTGATGAGGGAAGTATTGAAGTAGGTGATGTGAAAGTAACTTCTGAATCATCTCAGTTTTACTACAATGAGCTTAAAAAAGAAACTGCAATTCACCTTCAAAGGTCTTTTGGCCTGTGGCCCGATACCGTACGTGAAAATGTGTTAAGAAAACTGTATGCCAGAAGATATTTCGATGAGGGGGACACAAATTTTGAGGTGGCAGAAAGTGAATTCGGTCAGGAAGCCGATGAATTGCTGGAACTTGTTTCTCTGACTCATAAAAAAGATCATTATGCATCTGTTTTAAGTGGTGGTGAAAAACAGAGACTTATTATGGCAAGACAACTTGCAAAACAGCCTAAAGCTTTACTCCTTGATGAACCTGCAACCATGGCATGCCCTAAAACAAAACAGGAAATATTGGATGCAGTTAAGAAAATCAACCAGGAATTGAACATTACAGTTATAATTGTATCTCATTTGCCCGATATTCAAAAATACCTTGCAGACAGGGTAATCTTACTTGAAGATGGTGAAATTGCCGATGAAGGTTCGGCTGATGAAATTTGCGATAAATTCATGGAAGGAATGGATGACATCGTCGATATTCAAAATGTATCAACTGATGAGGACCTGATAGAAGTCAATGATGTTTATAAACGGTTTTATCTCTTAACCGGAGGTGAGGTTCTCCAGATTGAAGACATTAATTTTAAGGTTCAAAATGAAAATATATTAAGCATTATAGGTCCGAGCGGTGCCGGTAAAACTGTACTTTTAAGAATGCTCGGAGGACTGGAAGACCCAGATAAGGGTGAAGTATTGTATAAGGTTGAGGATAAATGGGCGGATATCGATATTCCAGGAATGGATCGTATGAAAATACGCTCAAAATTAGGTTTTATGCATCAGGAATTTGCTTTAGTCCATTATGCAACTGTATTAAGTCAGCTGTCAACAAGATTAGGTTATAAAAATCAGGATATTGTAAAGGAAGCAAAAGCAAGGGCTGAAAGATTAGGATTAAGCGATGACTTATTGGATTCATTTTATTTATTAACTGATTTGCCTGAAACTGAAGCTAAAGAACGTTTAAGACAGGTTGGTCTGGACGGTGAGATTTTAAATGATTTATTCCCTAGATTCCCTGAAACCGCAACAAAAGAAGCGGTGGCAGATATCTTTGAAAGTCTTGATTTGGACATGGATATTCTCCATAGAAAATCCTATGAATTGTCCGGCGGTCAGCAGGTGCGTGTAATGCTTGCACTGATACTGGTTTCAGGACCTAAATTCCTGCTTCTCGATGAACCGTTCGGTGATCTGGACCCTGTTACTTTAAGGGATGTTACCAATGCTTTAAAAACAATCTCTAAGGATTACGGCATTACAATTGTAATGATTTCACATAACACTGATTTCATTAAGGAACTCTCCAACAGGGCAATATTCATGGATGATGGAAAAATCATTGATGACAGTGAAAACATAGATGAAATCGTTGACAATTTCATTGATTTCTGCCATGCCGATTATCTTAAAGGAGATTAATTTTCATGTTTGACATTATTACTGTTCCGGTTGACGGATCTGAATACGGATATAAGGCGGCAGACATAGCTATTGAAATTGCATCAAGATTTGAATCAAAAATTGCAGCTGTTCATATACTTGAGGAGTTTTCCTTTGACAGTTATGACTCCCAGGAGGATTCGGGAGATGAAATCCTTGCAAAAATAACCGAAAAGGCTTCAAAGGCAGGTGTTGAGGTAACTGAACATCTGATTACTGCAGATGCTTTAAGGGACATGAAGTTTATAGTTGACCAGACCCGTGGAGACCTGGTTGTTATTCATGCTCATGGAGCAAATAACAACAGATTCGTATCATTTGAAGAGAATAATGTAAGCAATACTCAAATCGGTTCGGTTTCAGAAAGATTATTGAGAACATGTGATGTTCCGGTATTGCTGGTAAAATAATTAGCTAAAAACTTTTCAATTCCTTTTTTTAATCAATTTTTTAGCTATTTTTACTATACTTTTAAATATTATAAAAAACTAATTATTCATAACATAAATTGTTTATAATAAAGGAGATATTTTTATGATTGTTAAAGATTGGTGCTCATTCTGTGGTGAATGTGCAGGAGTTTGTCCAAGAAATTTGATTCAGGTAAGGGAATACAGTTTAGTATTCAATGAAAACGAATGTAAAGAATGCTCAATATGTATTGACGCATGCCCTATTGATGCTTTAGAAAGGGAGGATGATTAAAATGATTGAAACTGATGTAATTGTAGTAGGTTCAGGACCTGCAGGTTCAAGTGCAGCTAAACATGCTGCATTAGGTGGAGCAAAAGTTATTTTAATGGATAAAAAATCTGAAATTGGATCTCCAAAAAGATGTGCTGAAGGAGTTTCAATTCAGGGACTTGAAAAACTAGGCATTGAACCTTCTCCAAGATGGGTTACCCAAGAAATTCAGGGTGTAAGAATACAAACCCCAGATGGAACTGACGTATGGTTAACAAAAGACGAAGTTAAACTCCCTGAAGCAGGATACATCCTCGAAAGAAAAGTATTTGACAAACACATGGCAATGGATGCCGCAAGAGCCGGAGCTGAAATAAAAATCAAAACCCTAGTAACAGGTATTGAAAAAATCAAAAACGGCTACATTGTAAAAACCGAATGCATGGGCGAAAAAACAGACTACAAATGTAAAATATTAATCGCCGCTGACGGTCCTGAAGGTCATGTTGCAAGATGGGCAGGTCTCAAACCTGCTGCAAAACCTAAGGAAATGGAATCCGGTGTACAGTATGAAATGTGTAATGTTGAATTCGAAAGACCTGGATGTATTGAATTTTACCTGGGTTCATGTGCTCCCGGAGGATACGTATGGATTTTCCCTAAAGGAGACGATATTGCAAATGTTGGTCTGGCAATTTTACCTCATAAAGCAGAAAAAACTGCCAAAGAATACCTTGATGACTTTATTGCTAAATCTCCATACTTAAAAAATGCTCAGGCTGTTGAGTTAAATGTAGGTGGAGACCCTGTTGGAGGAATGACCAAAAAACTTTATGACGATAACATCATGGTTGTAGGAGATGCTGCCGGACAGGTTAACCCGTTAACCGGTGGAGGAATCATTTCCGGTATGACTGGAGGAATGTGTGCAGGTCAGGTAGCTGCACAGGCTATTAAAGAAGACTGCTCTAAAAAATTCCTAAAACAATATGATAAAATGGCACATGAAGAGCTCGACCATGAAATTAAAAGATATAAAAAAGTACAGGAATACTTGCTCACATTATCTGATGAGGAATTGGACAGTATTGCTCACGCATTCCAGGGTGAAAGCTTTGAGAAAATTTCCACTACAGAAATAGTTAAAAAATTAATTAAAGTATCTCCAAAAGCTTTACTTAAATTAGGTAAATTTATCTAAACGGGTGTTTGAATTGATTTTAGTTACTGGAGGAGCAGGCTACATTGGTTCTCATACCAATAAGGCCTTGCATAATGCGGGTTATGATACTGTTGTTTTGGATAACCTGTCAAAGGGTTATGAAAATTTTGTAAAATGGGGAAACCTGGAAAACTATGACATTGGAAGCAGTGATTTAAGCGAAGTTTTTGAAAAATATGACATTGATGGTGTTATTCACTTTGCAGGATTTATTTCAGTAGCAGAATCTGTTGAAATGCCTCAGAAATACTTAAAAAATAATTATAAAAATACTTTAAATCTCCTTAAAGTAATGCGCGAATATAATGTGGATAAATTTATATTCTCATCAACTGCAGCGGTTTATGGAAACCCAGAAAAGATTCCTATCTCTGAAGATTCCAAACTAAAACCAATTAATCCGTATGGACATTCCAAATGGCTTGTTGAAAAGGCACTTGAAAGAGAAGCTGAAAAAGGCGATTTTAACTATGTTGCACTAAGATATTTCAATGCCTCAGGATGTGACTTTGACGGTGAAATAGGTGAATACCATGACCCTGAAACCCACCTGATTCCTCTGATACTGGATGCAGCTATCGGAAAGCGTGACTGCATATACATTTATGGTGATGATTACGATACTCCCGACGGAACATGCATTCGTGATTATATTCATGTCAACGACCTTGCCGATGCACATATAAAAGCATATGAATACTTATGCAGAGAAAACAAATCCAATGTCTTTAATCTAGGAAACGGTCGTGGATTTTCTGTTCGTGAAGTAATTGAAATGTGTAAAAAGGTCACGGGCGAAGACTTCGAAGTCAGGGTTGATGAACGTCGTGAAGGAGATACTGTCCGACTGGTGGCGGATTCATCTAAAATTCAAAATGAACTCGGCTGGACTCCTCAATATGACTTAAAACAGATTGTTGAGTCTGCCTGGTTGTGGCATCAAAAAATCAACATGATTTAGGTAAGTATTATGCAAGATGAAAATCATGAATCAAAAATTGATGTTCGAATTATCGTTTCAGGTTTGGACGTTGCCCAGCTCGTCTCAAAAGCGGTTAACAATATTCAGCTTGAAAATGATTACAATATCATAGTTTCATCAATCATTCCGACAGTGGAATTAAACATTGTTAAAAAAGTTGCAAGCGGGGCCGATATTTTACTCATTGGAGGATATGGTCATGATGAAACTTACAATATTCTTTTTAATGAATTAAAAACTGATTTTAACCATATAGGATTATTTGATTATAACAACATTATTATTGAGGATGAATCAATTGACTTTAAATTGGCCGAAAAGGAAATTTTAAATTCGATTATCAATTCAACATTGTCCTATTCACTGAATCTAATCAACATTCACACTCTGGAAAATAAGCTGATGAAGGTAACTCATAACTATAATGCCTTATCAGACGATTATGATAAACTTCTAAAGGAACAGGAAGTTTTAACACGTGAAAACAGGGAGCTGCGTGAAGATATCAGTGAAATCAAACAGGATTATTTGGCATTCAAAACACGTTATGAGGACATATATTCTAAAGAAATTCTCGAAGTGTTCAGTTTGGATGAACTGTGGAGGGATACATTCGGCGAGGATTTGTCTGACGGTGAAAGGATTTCAATTGCAACGGACAGATTCAAACCGGATAATATTATTGTCGGTCAGGGTTATATTGCCGCACAGTCAAGACAGAAAGCTGTTGAATGGTTAAATATTGTTAGAACTGCTTTAATATTTGTTGATAATAATCAGGATGATTTAAAAAGAGATTTGAGTCCTAAAAAAGAAACAGCTCCTCCGGAAGTTAGGGATGACTATGACATTCCAGATACTTTTGAAAACTTCTGGGAGTGAAAAAACATTAATTATTTTATACTAGTTTTACTAGAATTATTATTATACTATTTTGGGAGTTATCACATGCAAGGTGAAATCGAAGACAAATGTGGTATTGTTGGATTCCATTCTCAGGATGAATCTAAAGATGTCGCATCACTAGTTTATTATTGTTTATATGCTTTACAGCATAGAGGTCAGGAATCTGCAGGAATTGCTACTTTTAATCCGCAAAAAGGTTTGAATTACTATTGTGGAATGGGTTTAATTACGGATGTTTTTAAGGATTATGAAATAAATAATCTCTCAGGCAGCATGGCAATCGGTCATGTAAGATACTCAACCACCGGCCAGTCAAAACTTGAAAACTCACAGCCTTTTGTAACTGATTTTGATGATGGATTTATAGCAATGGCTCACAATGGGGATATTGTAAACTCCGCTGAGTTAAGAAATGAACTCAAAGCCGACGGTTATGAATTCATGTCCGACACAGATTCAGAAGTAATTTGTTATATGCTTAAAAAGGAACATTATGACAATAACAAATCAATTCTTGACTCTATTGAATCTGTTTCTAAAAAACTCGTCGGTTCATACTCACTGGTGATTCTTGTAAATGGGGATTTGTATGCAGTAAGAGATCCGATGGGAATAAAGCCGCTGGCAATTGCTGAGAGAAACGATGATTTTATTTTAGCATCCGAAACAGTTGCCTTTGATGCAATCAATGCAAAATACATCCGTGACATTGTTCCTGGAGAAGTGGTATACTTTGAAAATAATGAAATTCGCTCCCATATGCTGGATTTATCAGGAAACTGCAAGTTTTCCCACTGCATGTTTGAATATGTTTACTTTGCAAGACCCGACAGTACAATCGATGGAATCAACGTTTATGAAACCAGAATGAATATCGGCCGTCAGTTACACAAACTGTATCAGATTGATGCTGACGTTGTTATCCCCGTACCCGATTCATCTATTCCTGCAGCTATCGGATATTCAAGGGCTTCAGGCATTCCATATGGTGAAGGGCTGATTAAAAACAGGTATGTTGGAAGAACATTTATCATGCCTACTCAGGAGGAAAGGGAACTTGCGGTAAGACTCAAGTTAAACCCTATAAAAGAAGCAATCAAAGGTAAAAAGATTATTTTAATAGATGACAGTATTGTAAGAGGCACCACTTCAAAACAGCTGCTTGACCTTGTAAAAGAAGCGGAACCTGCTGAAATACATTTCCTTGTAGGCTGTCCTCCGGTTGTTGCACCTTGTTTTTATGGGGTGGCAATGGCAACTAAAAAGGAACTGATCGCAGCCAATTATTCAGTTGAAGAAATTCAGGAACAACTGGACATTGATTCATTGGGATACATTACTTTACCTGCTCTGGTTGAAGCAATAGGAATGGATGAGCGGGATTTGTGCCTGGGCTGTCTGAATGAGGAGTATCCTACCGAAATCCCTGAAGGTCTAGAAGCTGAAACTTACTATAAACCTTAGATGATTATGGTTGAATTATTATCTCCGGCGGGAAACTTCATATCTCAGAGAGCAGTTCTGGAAAATGGTGCAGATGCAGTTTATTTTGGCCTTGACGATTACAACATGAGGGCCAATGCACGAAACTTTTCATTGGATGATTTAAGTGAAGTTTCCAAAATTGCCGCAGAATACGGCGCTAAAACCTATTTATGTACAAATATTATTCTAAATGAAAAGTCTGCCCGTGAGTTGGAATCCAACATGGAGAGGATTTCATCATCAGAAATTGACGGACTTATTTTATCAGACATAGGATTAATTGAAGATACTGTTTCACACGGTCTTGAAGCCCACATAAGCGTTCAGGAAAACGTTACCAACTCATATACTCTAAAAACCCTTAAAAAGTTAGGTGCCAAAAGGGCAATTCTTTCACGTGAACTGTCACTTCAAGAAATTGGTGAAATAACCAGAAACTCTCCGATTGAGACTGAAATTTTCATCCATGGAGCAATCTGCATGGCAATTTCAGGGCGCTGTTTTTTAAGTTACGGGTTATATGGCAGAAGTGCCAACTGCGGGGACTGTCTTCAGCCATGCCGTAAAAACTGGACATTGACCTATGAAGAGGGTGATGATAATGTCGTTAACTTTTCAGACGTTGAAGATGAAAGATTCATAATCACCGGAAGCGATGATGCCAGTTACAGAACCAATTTCTTTTCACCAAAAGACATGTGTATGATAGAACATATTCCCGAACTGATAAAAAGCGGTGTGGCATCATTTAAAATCGAAGGAAGAGCCAGAAGTCCAGACTACGGTGCAATGGTAACGGGAATTTATCGCCAGGCAATTGACGAATATCAAAACGACCCTTTAAATTATAAAATAAAAAGCGAATGGATGGATGAGCTTAAAAGTGTTTTCAACCGTGGATTCGACACTAACTTTTATTTTTCAACTCCATTTGAGACAAGCGAAGACAATCAGTCAAAATACATGAAAAAAGACATTGGGCAGGTTGTCAATTACTATAATAAAGTCGGGGCAGCGGAGCTTAGAATATGGGACGATTTAAAAATAGGCGATAAAATTATCATACAAGGCAAAACCACAGGTTCAATTACCCATACCATTGAATCCATGCAGATTGAAGGCAAATCAGTTCAAAATGTTAAAAAAGGCTCAAATGTTGCAGTTGCAATCCCTGATAAGGTGCGTGCAAACGATTTTGTATATAAACTTGTTGAGAGAGATAACTCATGATTAAAAAAATAGCTATTTATGGAAAAGGCGGAATTGGAAAAAGCACTACAGTAGCCAATCTGTCTGCCGTATGGGCAACTGAAGGATTGAACTGTCTGGTTATTGGATGCGACCCAAAAGCAGATACTACACGTACATTATACGGCAAAAGAATTCCGACAGTCGTTCACACCTTAAAAGATAACAGATCGCCAGAAAAAGAGGACCTTGTATTTTCAGGCTTTAAGGAAATACAGTGCGTTGAAAGCGGAGGTCCCGAACCAGGTGTCGGCTGTGCTGGAAGAGGTGTTATAGTTGCCATGAAACGCCTTGAAAAATTGGACATTTTCAACGATGACCTTGACGTTGTTGTTTATGACGTTTTGGGCGATGTGGTATGTGGAGGTTTTTCAGTTCCTTTGCGTGAAAAATATGCTGATGAAGTTTTAATTGTTACATCCGGGGAATACATGTCACTTTATGCTGCAAATAACATTGTCCGTGGTGTTAAAAAGCTTAAGGGTAATTTAAGTGGTATTGTATGTAACTGCAGAAATGTTGATAGGGAAGAGGATATTGTCAATGACTTTGCCGAAAAGATAGGTACACATGTTATTGGTACAATTCATAGAAGCAATTTAATTCAGGATGCTGAACTAGATGCAAAAACCGTCATAGAAAAATACCCTCAAAGTGATGAAGCACAAGAATACTCAAAGCTTGCTTCAAGTATTATGGCCAATGAAATACTATCAACTCCCGAACCGATGGATGATGATGAGTTCGAGGAATTCTTCAAATCATACCTCTAGAAAAAATGTATTTCTCAACTGATTATGACTCGCCTGTCGGCAAGATGCTGATTGTAAGTGACGGTGAAGCAATCTGCGGGGCATGGTTTTACGGTCAAAGGCATTTTCCTTCATTTGATAATTTAATAATTGAAGATGATCTGCCTATTTTCAAAAAGGTTAGGCGGTGGTTTGATGATTACTTCAGCCGGAGGAATCCTCAAATCACGTTCAAAGTGAAACCTTCCGGCAGTGACTTCAGAGTCAAAGTATGGAAAATACTGTCTGAAATTCCCTACGGCAAAA
The DNA here is from genome assembly GCA_902782595.1 of uncultured Methanobrevibacter sp. Taxonomy (GTDB): domain Archaea; phylum Methanobacteriota; class Methanobacteria; order Methanobacteriales; family Methanobacteriaceae; genus Methanocatella. The sequence goes on from CACZNW010000152.1 coordinate 13,329, forward strand.
CGGTAACATATGGTGAAATTGCATCCGGGATATCTCCTTCAATGTCTGCTCAGGCAGTCGGAGGGGCTGTGGGACATAATCCGATAGCAATACTGATACCATGCCACAGGGTATTGGGTGCAAACGGCGAGCTAACGGGTTATGCCGGAGGAATCGATAAAAAAATTGCATTGTTGAAAATTGAAGACAATTTAAAGTAATCCGGTGATCTAATGTATAATTTCCAATTGCGTGCAGTTGCCTATATTTCATTGTTGTTAATTGTTTTAATATTGATTCTATTCACAAATCTTGATTTTAGTGTCATACTGTCGGTTGCATTAATTCTGATTTTTCTGATAATCTTCACCTACATTTTCAAAACTGATGCCGGTTCAAAACCATTGAAAGTAGTAGTTATTCTATTTTCCTTCATTTTTCTTCCTCTATTTGTCTTGTTTTACTTGGGAATTTTAGGAATATGGGGAGGAATACTGGTGGCCGGTATTGTTGCAGTCTTTGGTGTGTTGTCAATTGTTACAATAATTAGACTTGATGATGTTGAAATTAAATGGGATTAGGAAAGATTTAGATTTATAAAGTCAAATCAATTTCTGCTTAACTATAAATATTTTTCATGACAAATCATATTATGTGATTATTTATGGCTTATGAAATTAAAAACAAAAAAAACATATCTACAATTGGTGTACATGCAGGTCAGGAAGAAGTTGACGAGACAGGCTCAAGAGTAACACCTATTTATCAGACTACCTCTTATGTATTTGAATCATCACAACAGGCTGCAAACAGATTTGCACTTAAGGAAGGGGGAAACATTTACACCAGATTAACAAACCCTACTACCGAAGCGTTTGAAAAAAGGATGGCTGCCATTGAAGGAGGAACTGCAGCATATGCAACTGCATCCGGAATGTCAGCAATATTTTATGCAATCATTAACATCACACAGGTAGGGGATAATATCGTTTCAGCAGACAATCTCTATGGCGGAACATATGAATTGTTTGAAAATACCCTGGAGGAACTGGGAAGGACAGTTACTTTTGTTGACTCACAGTCACCGGAACTCTTCGAAGATGCCATTGACGATAAGACAAAAGCGATTTATGTTGAATCCATTGGAAATCCTAAACTGGACATCCCTGATTTTGACAGATTGGCAGAAATAGCACATTCACACGGCATTCCATTAATCGCTGACAATACCGTTGGAATAGGTTCTGTAAGGCCATTTGACCATGGAGCAGATATTATCGCATCATCTGCAACCAAATACATTGGAGGCCATGGAACTACATTGGGCGGAATCATCATTGAAAAGGGAGACTTTGACTGGATGAACGGCAATTTCCCGACATTGTGCGAACCTGATGCGACATACAACGATTTGATTTTTGCTGAAACATTTAATGGATCCGCTTTTACAACAAGAATCCGAACAGTCATCGGAAGAGATACGGGTGCTGTTCCATCTCCATTCGGGTCATTTCTCCTGCTGCAGGGTTTGGAAACTCTTGGACTGAGGATTGAAAGGCATGCTTCAAATGCAATGGCAGTTGCTAAACATCTTGAGGCACATCCCAAAGTCGCCTGGGTAACATATTCTGGTCTTGAATCATCACCTAACCATGAAGTTGCCAAAAAATACGCGGAAAAAGGTTATGGGGGAATTGTATCATTCGGCCTTAAGGCAGGTTATGATGGAGCATTGAAATTTATTGAAAACGTTGAGCTGATTTCATTTTTAGCAAATATCGGAGATGCAAAATCATTAGTGACTCATCCGGCTTCCACTACTCATTCCCAATTGTCCGAAGAACAGCAGTTATCCACTGGTGTGACTCCTGATTTGATTAGGTTTTCAGTAGGTATTGAGGATATTGAAGATATTCTGGCGGATGTTGACCAGGCTCTCGATAAAATTTAATGGTGTAAAGCAGAAGCTTTACACAACTTATATATATCAAACTATACAATTATATAATAGTAAATTATTTAGGAGGTGTTAATCATGGGGCTCGATGATGCGGAATTGGATTTTAATTGTATGAAAGTCGATTCTAGCGAGAGCTCTGTGACTAACACATAACGCTTTTTTTAGATAAAATAAACTTGTACTTAATTTTTTTTGTTTCAGCTTCCGGCTTTCATACATCGAAATGAAAAACGGAGCAGTATCATGACAAAACAAAAGAAAATGATAGAAAAAATAAAAAAATTAATGTATGAACCAGAAAAGATTAGAAATATTGGCATATGTGCCCATATAGATCATGGAAAAACAACACTCTCTGATAATCTCCTGGCCGGTGCTGGATTAATCTCCAAAGAACTTGCCGGAGAACAACTTGCAATGGATGGCAAAAATGATGAAAAACAAAAGGGCATTACAATTGACGCCGCCAATGCCTCAATGATTCAAAAGTACAATTGTGAAGAGTATCTGATTAATCTGATTGATACTCCGGGTCACGTTGACTTTGGAGGGGATGTCACTCGTGCAATGAGGGCTGTCGACGGTGCGGTGGTTGTGGTATGTGCTGTTGACGGCATTAAACCACAAACGGAAACTGTTTTAAGACAGGCTTTAAAGGAAAATGTCAAACCCGTACTCTTTATAAATAAGGTTGACAGGTTAATCAGTGAATTAAAATTTGATGACGAACAGATTAAACAGAGATTTGTCAAAATCTTTAGTGATGTAAACAGGCTGATTAATAATATGTCTCCTGAAAATCACAACTGGCAAGTGGATTTTGCTGACGGAAGTGTAGCATTCGGATCGGCTTACCACAACTGGGCAATAAACATTCCGACAATGTTTAAAACAGGTATAAAATTCAAAGATATAATTAAATATTACATTAATGGAAATATTGATGTTTTGGCAGACATTCTGCCTTTGCATGACGTGCTGCTTAACATGGTTGTTGAACACCTGCCTTCAGCTGATGCGGCACAGACCTATAGAGTTCCAAAAATCTGGAACGGAAACATCCAATCAAAAGAAGGTCAAACAATGCTTGACACCTCTTCCGACGGTCCTCTTGCAGCAATGATTACAAATGTAACCGGCAGTGAATATTCAGGGCTTGTTGCAACCTGCAGGGTATACGGAGGATGTTTGAAAAGAGGTGATGAGGTATATCTTGCCGGATCTAAACTCAAAGCCCGCATACAGCAGGCGGGAATCTTCATCGGAGCAAAAACTATTGACACCGAAATCGTACCCGCCGGAAATATCGCATACGTTACAGGTATTAAACAGGCAACAGCAGGTGAAACCCTATGTGCACCGGATAATATAATTGAGGAATTCGAGCCGATAGACCATATTTTCCAGCCTGTTGTTACAATTGCTGTTAAGGCAAAAAATACAAAGGACCTACCTAGGCTGATTGGTGTTTTAAGACTTGTTGCAAAAGAAGACCCTACAATCAAGGTTGATATAAATGACACAACCGGTGAACAGTTAATTTCAGGCATGGGTGAACTTCACCTTGAAATTATCATGGAAAGAATCCGCAACGACAAAAACCTTGAAATACTTACTTCAAAACCTATTGTTGTCTATAAGGAAAGTATTAAGGGCAGTGCAGGTCCTGTTGAGGGCAAATCTCCAAACAGACATAATCGGTTCTATCTTGAAGTTGAAATACTGGATGAGAGTATTGCTGATGCATTGGGTAGAGGTGATTTAAAACAGGGCAGAATTAAATCAAAGGAGACATCTCACAGACTCATTGAGTTGGGTATGGACAAAACTCAGGCAAGACGCATCTGGGATATTCACAACAGGTGCATGTTCATAAACATGACAAGAGGCATCCAATACCTTGATGAGGTAAAGGAACTGTTGCTTGAAGGATTTGAAGAGGCATTAAGACACGGTCCTCTTGCATCTGAAGAACTGACAGGTTTGAAATTCAAACTTGTTGATGCAAAGCTTCACGAAGATTCAGTTCACAGAGGTCCGTCACAAATATTGCCTGCCATTAAAAAAGCAGTTTACGGAGCAGTAATGCTTGCAGACCCGTGTCTGGAGGAACCGATTCAAAAAGTACTGATTTCAGCTCCTGTAGAATATATCGGTGCCTGCAGTCGTGAAATCAGAAATAGGCGAGGTATCATGACCAGTCAGGAAGTATTTGGAGAGGTTAGTGAAATGGAATTTGAAGTTCCGATAGCTGAAATGTTCGGATTTGCAGGAGATATCCGATCTGCAACAGGGGGTAAAGGTTTATTTTCAACTGAAATGAAAGGTTTTAAAACATTACCTGCTCATCTGCAGAAGTATATCGTATATGAAATCCGTCAAAGAAAAGGCCTTTCCAGAGAACCTTATACTGCCGAACACTATCTGGGATGAAAGCATTCACTGCTTTCATTCCATTTTTTTAAGAAATTATATTAAATTAGATATTTCATGATGAAATTTAACATGTTTGTATAGTTTAAATAGTATGTTGTAATTAAACGGCACTGTCCTATTTCATACTGAAAAATAATGTCTGAAATAGTGTTATTTTTGTTTATATTATGTGCATAACCTTAATTTTAGTTAAAATTTTTATTGATTACTGATTATTAGTTTTTGATAGAAATCTGTTTTTTGTTTTGAAAATAATGTTGTTTAAATTGAATAAATTTTTAATTATATTGGTGCTTTGTTAATTTCTTGTTAGTTTCTTGTGTTTTAATTTTCATTTAATGAATCTTCGTGTTGCATTGATATTTTTGACTATTACTTGATATATATGACTGTATTTATATTTGTGGTTTTAATTGTATTTTTTTAATGAAATTAGGTAAAAAAAGTAGGTTTATATAGTG
>CACZNW010000153.1 GCA_902782595.1 uncultured Methanobrevibacter sp.
AAATTGATTATTTAAAATTATCTTTCTGAATATGATATATTGAAGTTTAATTCATTTTTCATGTCAAATCAATAGGATTATAAATATTCTTTTCAGGAATATGAATTTTTATCAAAATTCAATTATTCAATATGTTGTTGAATCATATTTAAAAGAACTCCAAGAGAGCATTTGAAAAATAATCCAGACTCAAACAATGATGAAAACTTTTGGTAATATACGATAATATCTTTTTTGAAATATTGGCTATTTTTAAGAAAATGTTAAATTTAAAAGTATTAATAAATATTAAAATATATTATTAAATATATAAATATCAGTTGGGAAATCTTATGAAAGTTCTAATAATTACAGGTGAATTGGCATATCCTTTAATAAAAGAAGTTGTCTCCAGCTCAAAGGAAGATATTATAGTGCATATTGCTGACAACATTCAGGTGGCAGCATTTTTAACTCCTAGACAAATTATCAAAGAGATAAAAACTCATTTTTCAAATCAACTGGATGAAATTGACATGATTCTTGTTCCGGGATTAATAAAAAAAGGAACAAAGGAAATCACAAAAGAACTTGGAATCCCAACATTCAAGGGTTCAACTGACGGAGCAGACCTTGCAATGGTTTTAAACCTAATTGGAAGCATAGACCTGTCCGAAGACAAACCTGCAGATAAACTGATTGAAGAGGAAAAACGTAAAGAGGCATTTAAATTCATTGATGAGTTTGAAAATGACGAAGATAAAATCAGTGAACTTCTAAAAAAACCAAACAATATTTTAATCAGAAACCTTCCCGTCGGCGAAGATTTCCCGATGAGAGTATTGTCTGAAATTGCAAATGCTCCATTTTTATCAAAGGAGGCTTTAATCAACAAATGCCAGTATTTCGTTGATTCAGGTGCAGATATGATTGATATTGGAATGGCTGCCGGTGAGGACTTTTCAGATAAAATCCCTGAACTGATTCAAACATTGCGGCCAATTGTCGGAGACAGGCCGTTAAGCATCGACACACTGAATCCAAAAGAAATACAGGTTGCAGCCGAAAACGGAATAGACTTTGTTCTAAGCCTTGATTTAGGAAACAATTCCGAAGTTCAAAAAATATTAAAGGAAAAAGACATTCCTGCGGTGCTTCTTCCAACCAATTTTTCACAGGGCAAATCTCCAAAATCTCCATCCGAAAGGGTTGAGGCAATGCATCAGTTGATAAAAGACACTGAAGGGTTAAGATACGTTGCGGATTTGATACTTGATCCTGTAAACAGCTCAAGTATTGTCGAATCAATAATTGCCTGCAACGAATTCCACAAAACCAATCCTGCGCCGATGTTTTTTGGAGTGGGCAATGTCACTGAACTCATGGATGCCGATTCCGGTGGTGTAAACGTGCTGCTTGCAGGAATAGGTATGGAACTGGGGGTCAGCATACTGTTCACTCCCGAAGAAAGTGGAAAAACAAGGGGAAGTGTATATGAACTCTCCACAGCTTCCAAAATGATGTTTCTTGCAAAACACAGAAAATCCATTCCGAAAGATCTGGGTATAAATCTCGTTGCATTCAAGGACAAGCATAAACGCAACGACATCATATTGAATGAACAGGATGGAATTGAACAGACTCGTCAGGAAAAACCTTTAAAATTTGTAAGGGATAAGGCGGGTAGCTTTAAAATCAATGTTGATTATGGAACAACGGTGGAAAATAGTAAAATCACTGCCACTCATTTTCTGAAAAACAAACCTGATTTAATCCTCGTTGGACATTCAGCAAAGGAAATTTATGAAGAAATCATATCCAAAAATCTTGTATCCAGAATGGAACATGCTGCCTATTTGGGGGCGGAACTTAAAAAAGCAGAAATAGCGATGATTACCGGAAAAGAATATGTTCAGGATTTTGAATTATTCAAAAATCCTGATGAGTTTAAAAAATAGTTCTAATCAAAGTCCTCCGGATCGACTGTACCTTCGGACTGTCCTGCCTGAGGTGTGGAACTTTCCTGTGAACTGGTGTCTGGACTGCTGTCTGAACTTGAAGAGTAGGAATAATCACTTGACTCCTGAGAACCGCTGTCGGAACTGCTGTCTGAATCGGCACTTGAAGTCGCAGGTTCTGAACCAGAATCAGATCCTGAATAACCGGAAGAACTGTCACTTGGTAATGTGGTATTCGGACCGGTAATGTTTGTGGCGGGTTCTTTTGTCTGATTGTCATGATTTAATGAAATTCCTTGGTTTATAAAAAAATAAATGCCCGCAGCCATTATTACAATTACTATTAATGCAATGATTATTGCATTTTCAGATTTCATATTTAACCTCCATTTTAACTGAATTCATTTACAATATTTTATTTTTAATCACATATAAATTATTACACAACATTTAAATAAATTCATATTTAAAATTATTTTAGTAACAAAATTTCAGGGAAGGTAAAAAAGTTGCAGGTTGAAGATATTACAATAAATGATATTGATGATTTACTTTTAGATTCAGGTTATGTTTCAAATACAGAAATTTCAACAACACTTTATCTGTCATTCCTGCTCGGTAAGCCAATGCTTATTGAAGGACCGCCGGGTGTCGGTAAAACAGAACTTGCAAAGGTAATAGCAAAATCATTTAACAGGGATTTCTTTAGGATTCAGTGTTATGAAGGAATTACCTTTGAACAGATTATTGGAGAATGGAATTATCAAAAACAGTTGCTGCACCTTGAAGCGGCTAGAAATGATTCAAATAATGTTGATGAGATTTTTGATGATGATTTTTTTATCAGAAGGCCTTTGCTTAACGCATTTTTAAACGGTAATGACTCAGTGTTGCTGATAGATGAAATTGACAAGGCGGATGAGGAAGTTGAAAGCTTTCTGCTTCAGGCTTTGGGAGAACAGGAAATAACCGTGAATGACCTGGGAACTTTCCAGCTTAAAAATGATTTAATTGTTATTTTAACTTCCAATTCACAGCGCTCACTTCTTGATGAAACAAAAGACAGATGTCTGTTTTTATACATTCCCTATCCTACTGTTGAAAGGGAAATTGAAATTGTCAAATCCAAACTGCCTGATGCGGATGATGAAACCGTAAGTTACGTTGTCAAACTGGTGCATAAGATACGTGATTTGAATTTAATGAAAAAACCTTCAGTAAGAGGTACTGTTGACTGGGTTAAATCGGTTACAAATCTTGGAACCAAAAACCTCGACCAGTCACTTGAAGACAGCATGGGAGTAGCAATTAAAACTGAAAGCGATAAGAAACGTGTTAAAAAAGACATCTTCAATAAATGATAATAATGATTAGTAAAATCGTCAATCTTTCAGCTGATTTAAGAAAAGAAGGTTTGCCGGTAAGTATCAGGAGTACTGAGTCAGCTATAGAGATTTATAAAGCTTTGGGAGATTCGGATAAGCATCTTTTAAAAACCGCACTGATGGCGGTTTATGTTAAAGACCGATATGACATTCCAAAATTTATGAAGATTTTTGATGAAATCTTTGCAGACCCCGACCCAAAAACTGAAATAATAGAAGAGGCAAACAAGGGCAAAGCCTATAAGGGAACGGGACCAAAATCCAATAAGTACATTATTAAAAAACAGAATACTATGGGCCAAAAGATCCAGAGAGAAAAGGTCACCAACGAAAAGTTGAAAATGCTTTCGGGTCAGCCCCTTCTTGAAGAGGCTAAAAAGCTTGAACGTGATGGAGAATTGATGAATAAGGATTTAACCAAATTAAACAGGTTTGATCCAAGAATGCTTGAGGTATGTCAAAGGTTGGGTAAAAGAATTGCAAACAAACGTTCCAGACGTAAAGTACAGGCCAACACTCATAAGATTGATATGCGAAGAACAATGAGGGCAAATTTAAAATATGGCGGAGTTCCAATAGAACTTATAAAGGCAAAGCCGAGACCTCATAAAAATGAACATTTGTTTTTAAATGACATTAGCGGGTCATGTGAATGGATCAGCAGCTGGTTTTTCATGCTGATGTTTTCGGCCCAGACTGCATTTAAAAGGTCTAGAACTTTTGAGTTTGACAACAAGGTAATAGAGACAACCAAGGCTCTGAAGGAAGAATATCTTATAGATTCATTTGTTAAAGTTAAGGATATGCGCATCAAAAATATGATGGTGCACGGAACATCCGACATGTACTCCGCCTTCAAGCAGTTTCAGGAAATGGCGAATATCAACAATAAATCATATGTAATTATTCTCTCGGACTGTAGGGACTGGGCGGGACCTAAAGTAAATGGAATTCCTGCAAGTGTCGAACTGGTGGGAGAAATGGTAAGGGATGCAAAAAAGGTAGTTATTTTAAATCCCGAAGATAAAAACAAATGGGACATTGTCGACAGTTGTGTTTCACTTTACAGGGATGCGGGAGCACACGTATTTGAAGTGAACACATTAAATCAACTGGCAAGATTTGTAGAGCAGATGTAGGTAATAAATATGCAGTGTAGTAAATGCGGTAACCCTAAAGTTATCTATAAAAGAGAACAGTCTGGGCAACTGTTGTGTAAGGATTGTTTTATAGAATCAATCGAAAAAAAAGTTATAAAAACAGTTAAAAAGGAAAATTTACTTGATAAAGGAGATAAAGTTCTGGTGGCACTTTCAGGAGGTAAAGACAGTGTCACAACATTGGAAATCCTGAATACCTTCCGTGAAAGAAACATCATTGACATATGTGCAGTAACGGTTGACGAAGGCATAGCCAACTATCGCCAGGAGGGTGTAGACATTGCTGTAAGACACGCCGAACGTCTGGGTATTGAACATAATGTTGTGTCTCTTAAGGAGGAGTACGGCATATCACTGGATGAAATAATGCAAAGGGACAATCATAAAGGCTCATGCACATACTGTGGAGTATTCAGAAGAACAATCATCAATAAGGCAGCCCGTGAGATGCACGCTACAAAAATAGCAACGGGACATAACCTTGATGATGAAGTCCAGGCAATTATGATGAATTATCTTGAAGGGAATATGAACAATTTAGGCAAACTCGGAGCAAAAACTGAATCCCAGGCTGAAGAATTCACGGTTAAAATCAAACCGTTAAGGGAAATTCCCGAACGTGAAATCGGATTGTATGTTGTTGCAAAAGACCTTGAAGTCCACTTCGACAGCTGTCCGTATGCAATGCAGTCATTCAGGGGCGAAGTTTCAGAAGTCATAAATCAGCTGACCCAAAAACACCCCACAATCAAATATTCAACACTCAGGGGTTATGATAAGATGAAACCTGTAATGGAAAAGGAATTTAAAAAGGATTATGCACATGGCAGATGTGAACGCTGTGGTGAACCGGCATCAAATCAGTTATGTAAAGCTTGTTCCTTTTTAGAAGAGTTAGGAGTATGAAAACATGTCATTCACTTTAAAATATAAAAGTATAAATGAAAAAAGAGAAATTCCAAATGAAAACTACACAATAAAAGATTTGCTGGATGAACTTGAACTGTCAGCACAGACTATGGTTTCAAAACAGAACGGTGAACTTGTAATCGAAGACACAGTAATCAACGATAATGATGAAATCCAATTGGTACAGATAATCTACGGAGGTTAATCTTGAAAATCAGTTATGAATGTGGTCCCTGCTTTTTGAGGCAGGCCCGTGAAGCACTTGATTTGTCAACTGATGATGAATCACTTAAAATGGAAATAATGGAAGAAATATTCAAATTCCTAAGCAATAACTTTACACCAAAAACCAATTCAAACAGCACAGGCTCTGCAATGCACAAGTTAATTCGTGATAAAACAGGATGTTCCGACCCATATCGTGAAGAAAAAATCCAGGGAAATGAAATTGCATTAAAATACCTGCCTGATGTTAAAAAAATATTAAAGCAAGATAACAGTTTGGAAAACTATGTTAAAATAGCTATTGTCGGAAATATCCTTGATTTCGGGGCATTCACTTTAGAGGACGATATTGAAACCGTGATAAAAACTTCTCTAAAAAAGGACTTGGCCGTAAAGGACATTGATGAATTTGAAAATTCATTAAAAACACACGATAGAGTACTCTACCTGGTTGATAACACTGGTGAAATTGTTTTTGATAAACTATTGTTTGAAAAAATAAGGGAATTTGATTTAAAAATTACAATTGCGGTTAAATCAGAACCCGTTTTAAATGACGCATGCATGGCTGAAGCATTGGATGCTGGACTTGATGAATTTGGTGAAATTGTAGAAATAGGATGTGGGACCGTGGGATATGTTGACAGTGAAATTTCAGATGATTTCAGGGAAATTTTTAAAAGTCACGATTTCATAATCTCAAAAGGCATGGGCAATTATGAGGGTCTAACTGAAATAGATTTATCAGACAAGGATGTTTACTTCCTGTTATGTGCAAAATGCAATACCATTTCAAGAGACATAGGTGTAAACCTGCACGATATGCTTCTGTTTAAAAAATAACTGTGATAATATGATTATTGGATTCATAGGTTTTGGCGAGGTTTCAAGGAATCTGGTTAATAGGATATCCTCTCCGGAGATAACATTCATTACATCAACCGAAAACAGGTCACCCGAAACAATTGAAAGAGTCAAAAAATCCAATATTAAAGTTTTGGATACTTTCAGTCAGGTTGCTGCTTCATCAGATATTTTAATTTCAGCAACCTCTCCAAAAAATGCCTTAAGTGTTGCAGGGGATTACGGCAAACTTGCAAAAGGAGTTTATCTTGATTTAAACAATATTTCTCCAGATACCACACTGGAAATAAGTAAGCATGTGGATAACCTGATTGATGGTGCCATCATCGGGAAAATAAGTTCTTCCAATCCGGTTTTATATCTCTCAGGTAGGGGGGCATCTGATTTACTGTTTCTGAATGATTTCATTGAAACTAAAATAATAAGCGATAAGGTAGGGGATGTAAGCAGATTAAAACTGCTTAGAAGCATTTATACAAAAACATTGTCTGTACTTTTAATCGAGGCTCTTGAAACTGCCGGCGAATATGGTCTGGAAGATGAATTCTTTGACATTTTAACGCTCACTGAAGGGGAGAACTTCCGTGAAAAATCACTGTCAAGAATCAGCGGCACCCGAAAAAATTTCAAAAGGAAATCTGAAGAACTGAATGAAATTATAGAATACTTTGATCAAAACGAGTTAATTATGGTAAAAGCTGCCCTAAAAAAACTCAACCTATAATCACTTTAACTTTAAATCCTTTTTTAGCTTTTTTTATGCTTCCGCTGACCGGAATAAAATGCGAATCCATAATGTATCTTAAATAGGTAACATCACGTGCGGGCAATCTCAGATTGGTTTTAATTTTTTTACCTTCACTTTTAAACTGAACTGATATTTTACCGTTCTTGTCAACATATAAATCAGTGTCAATTCCCTCTTTTGTGATTTTTGTCTCAAATCGGGTCAGGTTAAGTCCGGCTTCAATACTTAACGGAGGATTTTCAACAATAATATTTTTGCTTCTGAAATTATTGTTTGCTTCACGGGCACTGATTCCATTTTCACCTTCGCATGCAACATACCATGCCCTGTCAATGACCCTTTGAACTTTCTGATTATCAGGAATCACTCCCTGTGCTTCATAGCCTTTCATCAAATCCATCACTTCCCTTTTGCCGACATTCATTTCAATGGCACTGATTGCAAGTCTTGTCATCACCGGTCCGTAATTGGATCTTCTAAACACTGCCCAGATTGATTCGGGGTCTCTGTAAACTCTTCTTTTAATAATTTCATTTATGGTATTTCCGTTAAGATAAGCTATTTTTCCAAGGTTTCCTCTTGAATAGGTATTCATTCTTTTATAAATGTCACTCCAGTTGCGCTCGCCCGGAGTTCTTCCGGCATCAATTTCTGTCTGCAGAATGTCAATGGTAGTTTTTGGAAGTAATTTTTTAACTTCGCCGGTTATTTCCATGTCATTGTCGATGATGGACTGTCTGATTAGTCTTCCGGAGTATTTGTCCTTATTGAATTCTTTTACAATATGGTAATCCAGTTTTGAGCCTAAAAATTCATTAATGGCATACCAGCGAATTTCATTTCTATTGGTATAACTTTTCGGCATTCCGACGAAATTACCCTCATCAATAAACTTCTGGGCTTTGGATTTTATTTCTTCAAGTGAAATACTGGCTGAGGTAATGTAATCAGTTACTCCATCATTAATCATTTGCTTAAGTCTGATTGGAACACTGTATGATAAAACCAGTCTGTGATGAAGTCCTTCAAATGATTTGACCTCATCTGCACCTAATGCGAGCGCCATTCTGCATCGTGCATCAAAATTAACAAAAAAAGGAGCATGGTTCGCACTGAAACCCTTGTTCAAATAAACCACAACCCGTTTATCCTGCTTGTCTGCCAGTTTACGAGCCTGTTTAATTAAATGTTCATGACCTTTATGAACCGGATCGAAATCCGCACTGATTGCTATCAATTTAACACCCAAAAAAAAGTTTGTAGGATAGTCTTTTTAACCATCCATTAATTTTAAAATACCACTTATCACTAACCATAATCCGATTAATGTACCAAGGACAATTGGGTCAGTAACATAAGTTCCAACAATTATGTATAATAAACCGAGCACTACACCTGCGATTCCGATATAGAATCCATATCTTGACTGGCGGTTATTGATTAGGGATACAACTCCAACAACTATCAGCATTATTCCTGCAAGATATAATGTAATTTCGGCTAAAAATCCGAGTATCGGAAAGTTGAATATTAAACAGATACTTAATAAAAGCAATATAATGCCCAAAAACAAATCAAGTATTGCTCCGGTTTTATTATAGTCTATTATAGCCACTCCAACAATGAGCAAATAAATTGATATTAACAATATGGATAAACCGATTAAATCGGCAACTCCAATAACACCCATTACCGGAAATATTATAATCATTAATCCAAGAAGTATAGCCAGTAAACTAATAAATTTAGTTTTCATTTTTGCCTCCATTATAATATAATAGTTTAAGTTATATTAATATAATTCGATATGCTTGGTTGCGACGGTTGACGAGTTCATATCCGAGTTATTCACTTCGGCCAGCCATTCACTTTTACACTCACATTCATATTCGATTTTTGTTTGAGTTAAATTATTGGATATTATCATATGTTTCAGGTCTTTACTGCACTTTTTACAGTTATATGGGCCACGCCTTGAACCGAAGCCTGATGTATCTAAAAGTGCAGGCAAATCTATTTCATCCCTTACTGTATTTATTATTTCGATACATGACCAGATCCATGGTGGCTGATAGGCACCTTTTCTCCAGAATCTCTCAATTACAGTTCCGCTGTGGATTGTTGCCGGACAGAATGAAAGTCTGTTCACGCCAACTGACTCGCAGTAATGGGCAGTTTCAATCGCTTCAGTTATTGCCTGTTTTTCAGACACCAAAATTGGTTTTACAAAAATATATGCCTTTGATTTTAAATTATATCCTTTGGTTTCCTTTAAACGTTGAGTTAACATGACTGCATTTTCAAAATCATCACGGGTAAATCCCTTGTTGATTTTTTTAAGTCGAGTATAATCATTTGAGGTCTCAAGTCCTATACTCACTTCAAATAATGTGTCCCCAATTATTTCAAATATTTCATCCAGATATTCCTCTTTTACATATTCCGGTCGTGACTCTACAATAATTTCGCTGACATTGCCCAAATCAACCAGTGTTTTTAGGATTTCATCACGGGCATCTTTTGGAAGTTCATAAGGGTTTAGGAAACTTCCGGACGCAAATAATTTTACTGAAATTTTATCCTCGTCGCTTATGGGGTGTCTTGAGAGGTGGTCATTAAATATTCTTAAAATTGTTTGTGTATCAATGGGTTCTAATGTACAGTCGGATACATAACTGCACATTGTACATCCGCCACTGTCACCAAGAGCCCACGCGCAGCCGGGTGTTGGTAAAATAATGAATAATGTTTTTGCAACACCCTCATAGGTTAAATCGTCATTGTACCAGCTTTCACCGACTTGCTCGGGGGTTTTTGGATCTTTTCGATCAAAAGCTCTTTGCCTAGTTTCTTTAGTTAAATTTTCAATTTCCATTATAATATTATTAGAATAATGTTATAATTAAAATTATGTTAAAAATAGTATGTTATTAAGTTGTGTGTAACGGTTTAAAAAATAAAAAAGAAAAAGAAAGCAAGTTTAGAAACTTGCGATTACTTCTCCTAATAATTTAATGGATTCTTCTACGTTTTTACCTACAGGGGATCCTGCTACGTATTGAGTTACGCCCATTTCAGCTAAGCCTTCAATTTTAGGGATGAACTCATCAGGAGTACCACATACG
>CACZNW010000154.1 GCA_902782595.1 uncultured Methanobrevibacter sp.
AAATAAATAATTATTTTATATGATAACATCAAATATATATAATATTAAAAATTCTTATTGGAGATTGTATGTTAATTAAAATTAATGGAGAGGAAATCGAGGTGGCAGATGCTTCAACAATTCAGGATGTGATTGCTGAAACAAATGCTCCTTATACTCCAGGAAGTATTATTTGCTTAATAAAAGGTAAAAAAGAACTGGAAAAAAATATTAGCAAGTATAAAATTAAAACAAACAAAGGTTCCATAATCATTCAGCTGGATGAATCCGATGAGGCAAAACCTCTCGTTGACGTGTGGAAAAATCAGTATGAAGACTTCATTGATTTGGATATCAGATGGTCAACTTCAACAGAAGTTGCCATTGGTCCGATTGTCACTGATTTGCAACCTACTTCTGATGAATTCAGATATTTTGAAGGAGATGTTGTTTTAAGTTTATCTAGCTTTAGTAATGAGTCCACTCATTTAATATTGCTTAAAGAAAACACGACAAATGTATATAGTGTGCCGCCTCATAACAAAGGCATATTTGCCAGGGTCATCGGGGGTAAAAAAACATTGGATAATCTGACAGATGATGACAGGGTAACCGGTATTGGACCGATTATTGAAAGAAGCACAACAACGGACAGTGCTTCCGTATCAGATTTAAGCACAGTTTTAGAGGAAGGAAATGAACTGTATACTTATATTTCATTCAGCATCGATGAAGACTCGCCGGTAGGTGTTGAACATTTGTTTTCACTTATTAAGGATGGCAGAATCAAGGTTTCATATGACAGTGAATCATTTTTGGGTTTTTATGACCTTGCAGGTATTGACAAACCGAAAGAAGATACTACCTTAAGAAACAGGGGAACAATTACAGTAAGAAATACTGGTGTCGGTGTTGGAAAGTTATTTATTTATCGTGAAAATAGGGTATTGACTCCAAATCACACTACTGTTGGCCAAATTGTAAACGGTATGGAAATTATTGATATTGCAAAGGAAAATGATTTCATAACTGTCAAATCCGAACAGCAAAGATTAATGTTATTGAATAAAACTCAGCGTGAAGCCAGTGAAATGTTATCACAGGTCGGTGTTGAGCATATGATTGATGGATTAATCGATGATGATGCAATAATTGTAGAGCAAAATCCAAAACATACAATTGATATTTTAAAAGAAGGTAAAGTAATTACTAAAGCAGTGCCTAGGGAAGATATATGTACAATCAAATTTGTTGATAATGCCCCAAGGTCTGTCAAATACTTTAAATTCATATCCGGACTTTTGGAAAACCCAGTAGGTAAAATTATGGTTCACTTTGCAGTGCCGGGAATGCATATTGTTATTTTTGAAGGTGATAAAAAAATAGCTAAGGGGCTGGTTCCTGAAAACTGCCCTGTTGATAAGGTAATACGGGGTCAGATAGGTATTACAAATATGGCATCAAAAAGTGCCGGTTTGATTGGTATCAGATTTGAGGACAATGTTGAATTTGGTCCGACCGCTGAAAGTTTTGAAGCAACCAATATAATAGGAGATATCACTTCTGATTATGAACATATTGAAAAATTAAAAGAGGGAGTTGAGGTTTATGTCACAGAATCTAACTATGAGTCCTGATTTGGGGACTGAAGATTGGGATCCTGATGTAATTACTCGTATGATTTTTATTGGACCGGGAGCCCATGTAAGTGAACAGGAAATTGTAACTGCATTTCACATGCTTGATTTACCGCTTACAATAAAAAATACCTGTTACGGGTCTATGATTAGTGGAAAAAGTGAAGATGTTTATAAAGCTATAAAGGAAATCAGAAAGCTTGACCCAAACCACATTTTCACAAAAGAAAGAGGATTTGCTCCGGGTGATCCTAGACGCTGTAGAGGTCACAGGTTCGGTCCCAGGGAAGGCTTCCATCAAATGGAAAAAGAATATAGAATACTTGGTTTTGTTGCAAATGCTTTAGAAAATCCTAAAGATGTTGAGATAGAAGAGAAAAAACCAGTTAGTGTTGATGAATTTAAAAAAATCATGAATGATTGTTTAGATAATAAAGAATAGGTGAAAATATGGTTAAAATCGCTGTTTATCCTCCAAACTCATTAATTTTAGCAGATTTGATTGAAAGAAAAGGTCATACTCCTTTAGTTTTACAAAAACAAATTAGACAAAAAATCAAGGACCCCGAGATTGATTCTCCACCAATGAACATTACTGAAGACGACCCTATTAAAGGACTTAAATATGCGGCTATTGAGGTTCCTTCAGGTGTTCGGGGAAGGATGGCAATTATTGGTCCGATTATAGATGAAGCTGAAGCGGCAATTGTTGTTGACGGTGCACCATATGGTTTTGGATGTATTGGTTGTGCAAGAACTAATGAATTATCAATATTTTTACTTAGAAATAAAGATATTCCGGTTTTAGAATTAAATTATCCTACAAATCAGGATGAAACATACCTGATGGTAAATCAGGTTAATGAATTTGTAGATTCACTTGAAGAAACTGACAAGGAGGAAGAATAAAATGGTTAAAATTGCATTGGTTTCATGTGGAACAGAATACAGTGGTATTCAAAAGGAAATAGAAAAGGCGGCAAATAAATTTGGTGCTGAAATTGTTCTTCCTGAAATTGATTTGGATTATATTGATGAGTCTTATGAGAAATTTGGATTTTCCGCTCAAAGTTCAAGTTTAAAATTAATGATTGCAAGAGCTATGGCTATTGTTGAAGGCAGATCCAGACCTGATGCCGTGTTTATTGCAACATGTTTCAGATGTGCCGAGGCGGCATTAGTTAGAAATGAAGTAAGAAGGTTTATACAGAATAATACTCGTATTCCGGTAGTTACTTATTCATTCACAGAAAGAACAAAAGCTGATGAGCTGTTTATCCGTATGGAAGCGTTAGCCACTACAGTAACTCGTAGGAGTATTCTTGCCCGCGAAAAACAGGAAGGACTTACTCTTGGTTTGGATTCAGGTTCAACAACTACAAAAGCAGTTCTTATGGAAAACAACCAGGTTATCGGTACCGGATGGACTGCAACTAAAGACATCATTGAATCTGCCAAAACCGCTGCTGCTGAAGCATTTGGTCAAACTGATTATGACTGGGATGATTTGGACGGTATTGGGACTACAGGTTATGGTAGATTCACTATGGGTCAGGAATTCGGAGCAGAACTTATTCAGGAAGAGTTGTCCGTTAATGCAAAAGGTGCGGTATATCTTGCAGACTGTCAAAAAGGCGAAGCTACTGTACTTGATATTGGGGGTATGGACAACAAGGTAATTACTGTAAACAACGGTATTCCGGATAACTTTACCATGGGAGGTATCTGTGCCGGTGCATCCGGAAGATTCTTGGACATGACTTCCCGAAGGTTGGATGTTGACATTACAGAACTCGGTCCTTTGGCCGTTCAGGGGGACTGGAGAAAAGCAATGCTGAACTCTTACTGTATCGTATTCGGTATTCAGGATCTTGTTACCACACTTGCTGCCGGGGGTTCAAAGGCGGATGTTGCAGCTGCTGCATGTCACTCTGTTTCCGAGCAGGTTTATGAACAGCAGCTTCAGGAAATTGACATCCGTGAACCGTTGATTCAGGTAGGAGGAACAAGTTTAATTTCAGGGCTTGTTGAAGCAGTCAGTGAAACCTTGGGTGGAATTGAAGTTATTGTCCCTGAATACTCTCAGCATATCGGTGCTGTAGGTGCCGCTCTTTTAGTATCTGGAATGGGACACAGGCAGGATAATAAATAAAATATGATGGATTGATTTGATGTTAGTTGAATGCTATGATGAGCGTGGAGCTGAAGTTTATGAAATCATCATTAAACAAATCTTTCAGGATTTGGTTTTAGGTGCTTCTGTAGATGATTTAAGAGCTTATGTTAATCCTGATGACCCTGTTTTTGTCTTGGCTATTAAAATGAGAAAAACTTCAAATGTCATTAGATTTGAGGATGTTGCCAGTTTAAAATATGATAAGGCTGACAATGTTACCAGAATAATCGTTGATAATGAGAATTATCTTCCCAATATCCTGAAGATTTTATGGATGCAGTTTTCAAGGGATGAGATTTATCAGCCAAACAGGTATCAGCTTGAAATCGAAGGAGATTACACTGAGTTGAAATCTGCTGTCGTTGATGATCCACATTCTAATCTGCAAAGGCGTATTTATGATGCAATCTTTAGAATATTACCTGAAGGATTTAAAAACATTGAAGACTTGTCTACTGAAGATATTGTAACTGTTGTGGCTACTGATGAGTTAATTAAGGATGAATGGATCGACAAGGCTCATGAGTATATTGATGAATTGAACAGTGGTATGTAGAAAACTTTATATATTTGTTCGTATCAATACAAATTAACAGGAGTTATATTTAAGGAGTAGTGATATTATGAATGACCACAACGGTTCAAGATTCGCACATATAACCAAAGCACACCCATGCTTCAATGAAAAAATGCACGATAAAGTAGGAAGAGCACATGTACCAGTTGCACCAAAATGCAATATCTTTTGTAACTTCTGTACACGGGATATTAACAATGAAGAGGATAGGCCGGGGGTTGCAGGATGCATCATGAAACCTGATGATGCAATTGCTCACATTAATGATGTCACTGCTGATGGTCCTATTTCTGTTGTTGGTGTTGCCGGGCCGGGTGATTCACTTGCAAATGAGGAAACATTTGAATTCTTTGAAAAATTAGCTACCGAACAGCCGGATTTAATTAAATGTATGAGTACAAATGGTTTGTTGCTTCCAAAATATGCAGACAGACTTGCAGAACTTGGGGTAAACTCAGTAACTGTTACAATCAATGCAATAGATCCGGACATTGCCGTGGACATTTATTCTTTCATTAAATATGAAGGTAAAATCTATAAAGGTTATGAGGCTGTTGAAATTTTAATTAAAAACCAGCTGGAAGGTGTTGAAAAAGCGGCTGCTAACGGTATGGTTGTTAAGGTAAATTCAGTATTGATACCTGGCTTAAACGATGAGCATATTGTTGAAATAGCTAAGGAAGTTAAAAAAAGGGGGGCTTCTTTAATGAACATATTGCCTTTAATTCCTTTGGCTAAAATGAAACATTATTCCCGCCCGGACTGTTCCATGATGGAAAAAGTCAGAGAGGAAGTCGAAGAGATTATACCGGTATTTAGAGCATGCACTCAATGCAGGGCAGATGCTTATGGGATACCCGGTAAAAAAAGTGAAGACCGTCATTTAGGAATGACTCCACAAAGTCATTACTAAATTTTATCTATTTTTTTTTGAGATGTGAATTAAAATCCTTATTGTTTATTGTTTAATTTGTAATCTGAAATAAGTATGTTGCGGGTTTAAAACATTAAATATTTCTTA
>CACZNW010000155.1 GCA_902782595.1 uncultured Methanobrevibacter sp.
CGGTTTGGAACAATTAGGTTTTGATGTAGAGGTAAGCCACCACGAAGTGGCAGCTGGACAACATGAGGTTGACTTTAAATATGCAGATGCTTTAAAAACAGCTGATGCAGTTATAACATTCAAGGAAGCTGTTAAAGCAGTAGTCAATAACTTAGGATTTAAAGCAACATTCATGCCAAAACCATTTTTAGGAATTAACGGAAGCGGAATGCACTGTAATCAAAGTCTATTTAAAGACGGGAAAAATATCTTTTATGACCCTGATACTGAGACTCAGATATCACAGGAAGCTTTATACTTCATTGGAGGATTATTAAAACACGCACCGGCGTTATCATCAATTTTATCCCCAACAGTCAATTCATACAAACGTTTAGTACCGGGTTATGAAGCACCATGTTACATAGCTTACGGTTTTAAAAACAGGTCAACATTACTGAGGATTCCTGCATCCCGTGGATTAGGTACAAGAATCGAATGCAGGTCAGCTGATCCGTCATGTAACCCATACCTTGCATTTGCAGTATTACTTGAAGCAGGTTTAGACGGTATGGACAATAAAATCGACCCTGGCGAACCGACTGAAGAAAACTTATTTGCACTTTCCGAAGAGGAACTGATTGACAGGGGAATCAGCAACTTGCCGACAAGCCTATGGGAAGCATACCATTCATTAGAAGAGGACGAAGTAATTAAAAACGCTTTAGGAGAAAAAGTGTTCAATCAGTTCTACAACATCAAAAGAGCTGAATGGGATGCATACAGAATACAGGTATTCGATTATGAACGAGATGAATATCTGGACGTATAATATTCATATTATCTGAAATGCAATTCGGCGGTCACAACGACGCCATAAATTATTTCAAAACGGAGGTGATAAAAAGAGAATGACATTTTAAACTCATTTATTTTAAAATTTTAAATAATACTACTTATTAAGGCACATGGTATAATTTTAGAAAGATATTGAAATTTGATATTAAAGGCATACGGTAATTTTAGGAAAAATATTATTTAGGCATATGGATGATATTGAAACAGAATGAAAAGATTTTGAAGTTTCAAACTTAAATTACCTCTATACGCCAGTTATTTTTTTATTGGGAGGTAGAAAAAAATGTGTGGAATAGCAGGTGTAATATATAAAGATAAAAAAACTCACCCCGTAGGAGAATCATTAACATTGATGCTTGAATCACTACAACATAGAGGTCCCGATTCAGCAGGATATGCAATTTACGGGAGTTTAGATTATCCTGAAAATTATTATCAGTTAAACATTGAAGTGAAAAGGAAAAGAGGTGCACTAGACAATTTAAAATCACTTTTAACACAGATAAGTCCAATTTTTGAAGAACAGCTAATTGAATCCGTAGGGAACTCAGATGTATACAAATGCAAAATAGCATTAGACGAATACTCACTTTTACAGCCCTGCATAAGAGAAATAGACGAACTGGAAAATATAAGAGTCATCAACGGATCACATTCTTTTGAAATGATAAAAGATACCGGGAAAGTAAAGGACATTGCGGAACGGTTCGACGTTGAAAACAGAATGGGAACTCACGGAATAGGACATACCCGTTTTGCAACAGAAAGTGGTGTTGACCGTTATCATGCACACCCATATCAAAGTTACATCATACCCGACATAACAGTAGTTCATAATGGACAGATTACCAATTACTGGAAAATAAGAGACCCGTTAGAGAGAAAAGGACATACTTTTGAATCCTTTAACGATACAGAATGTATTGTTCATTATATGGCGGACAAACTTAATCAGGGATATAAATTGGAAGAAGCCCTTGATCAGGCAGTAATTGACCTTGACGGTCCGTTTTCAATACTAGTTGGAACACCCAATGGCATAGGTATTGCAAAAGACAAATTAGGTCTCAGACCAGGAGTAATGGTGGAAACCGATGAAATTTTCGCTATCGCTTCAGAGGAAATGGCACTGCATGACGTTACCGATTCTGATCAAATAGAACAAATTGCTCCCGGAGAAACAAGAGCTTACACCATCTAAAGGAGTTTTTATCTATGAAAGAATACGTTATTGATGCTAAAAATATGGATGAAAAAGAATTGAACCGTGCCATAAAAGAACATGCCGTATCTTATGATAAACTCATCATAAATAATCCCGAATCCAAACATAATATCACCGCAGGTTTAATTGAAGATGTGGATATTGAAATCAATGGCTCTGCAGGTTATTTTGTCGGAACAATGGTGAACGGACCAAAAATACACATTAAAGGAAATGCAGGATGGTTTGCCGGAGACAATATGACCAAAGGAGAATTGATTATTGAAGGTACAGCAGGAGACGGTGCAGGACAGGGAATCTATGGCGGAACCGTAATAGTAAAAGGAAATACAGGTTCAAGAACCGGAGAAATCATGAAAGGCGGTACCGTAATAATCGGCGGAAACAGCGGATACATGACCGGACTGCTCATGATGGGCGGCAAACTCATAATACTTGGGGACGTAACAGACGATGTGGGCGAATCCATTATGAGAGGAACTATATACGTTCTCGGAGACGTTAAAAGTTTAGGTAAAAATGCCGTTATGAAAGAAATCACCCCTGAAGATCAAAATGAACTGAAAGAAATTTTAACAGAATACGATTTTGAACTGACCGATAGGGATTATGGCAATTTTAAAAAAATCGTTAATATACAATAGGAGCTAAAAAAATGAGCGACAATAGAATAGCTATGGTTGGAACACCATGTGAAATTATGGCAGCATCCAAACTGCAACATTATACCGATAGCCCTATTGATGTTAAACTGGGCTTATTC
>CACZNW010000156.1 GCA_902782595.1 uncultured Methanobrevibacter sp.
ATGGGTCCGCCCGGATTTGAACCGGAGTCTCAGGCTCCCAAAGCCCAAAGGATCGACCAAGCTACCCTACGGACCCACATACAAAAATGCATGTAGATAACATACTAATAATAATATTTAATTACAAGTATATAAACATTACTATATTTCAACTAAATATCATAGAAAATTCATATTATAAATATAAATTAATTAAGCCCCGGACGGGAATTGAACCCGCGACCACGAGATTACAAGTCTCGCGCTCTACCAGACTGAGCCACCGAGGCATCTATGATATATACCATACAACAATATAGTTTATGTCAAAAGTTATTTAAATACTTTACTATAAACAGAGTTATTTTCATCAAAATATAAATAATAAAAATTTTATAATTAATAACCATGACAAATAATGAACAATACATTCTAGACAAGATCTATATAAACTTAAAGAAAATTAAAGAAAAAAATCCGTTAACACACTGTATTACAAATTCAGTAACAATAAACGATTGCGCGAATGCCGTCCTTGCAATAGGTGGATCCCCATTTATGGCAGAAGATACAGAAGAACTTAAAGAAGTAGTAACAATAGCAGACACACTTGTCATCAATATTGGAAAACTAAGCAAACTCCAAATAGAAGCCATGAAAATAAGTTCACAAACTGCAAATAAAACCAACACACCAATAATATTAGACCCCGTTGGAGTTGGAGTAACTGAACTTAGAAACAAAACTACCCTGCACCTGATTGAAAATTACGATATCACAGCAATAAGAGGAAACATTAGTGAAATAAAAGCAATAGCAAAATTAGTAGGAGTATTGGATGACAACAACACAGCAAGAGGTGTTGATGTTAATGTTGATGACATCACAACTGAAGAAAACTTAAAAGCACACGGAAACTTAATCTGTGAACTTGCAAACAAATTGAATACAGTTATTTTAGCCAGCGGTCCGATTGATATTTTAAGTGACGGAAAAACAACCGTAGCCATTGATAATGGAGACGACATGATGCCATTAATAACCGGAAGTGGATGCATGTTATCCTCCATTGTTGGAAGCTGTATCGGAGGGTCAGATGCATTCAACGGAAGTCTCATTGCAATTTTAGCAATGAATATTGCAGGTGAAAGAGCAAGAGCAAAAGTTGATGAGAAAAACGAAGGTACTGGTTCGTTTAGAACCTATTTGATTGATTATCTCTATAAAACAGACAGTGAAACCTTAATAAACAATGCAAATATCAAGATACTATGAAGAATCCAGATTTATCACTCTACCTGGTCACAGATAAAAGCGACGATGTAGAAAAATTCATAAAGACAATTGAAGAAGCAATAAAAGGCGGAGTAACTATAGTGCAGATTAGAGAAAAAACCGCAACTACTCTTGATTTTTATAATTTAGCCTTAAAAGTTAAAGAAATAACAACAAAATATAATGTTCCATTAATCATAAATGACAGAATCGACATAGCATTGGCAATTGATGCAGACGGAATCCATGTTGGCCAGACAGATATGCCATGTGAGGTTACAAGAAAACTGATGGGTCCGGATAAAATTGTTGGCGTTTCAGCATCCACAATCAAAGAAGCCAAACAGGCCGAAAAAGACGGTGCAGATTATATTGGAACCGGCGCAATATTTCCAACCACCACCAAAGACGATGCTGAAAAAGTATCAAAAAAAGAGTTAAAAGAAATTGTGGATTCAATTGATATTCCAGTAGTAGCAATTGGAGGAATTACAATTGAAAATGCTCCAGAGTTAATTGATACCGGAATCAAAGGATTATCTGTAGTCAGTGCAATTATGAGTTCAGATAATCCCAAATTATCTTCACAAAAACTATTGAATATAATCAATAGTTAATTTTTACTATTTTTTAAAGCTTCTACAGCTGCCAATTTCTTACCGGCAAGCATACTGATACATGCCCCACCACCACTGCTTAAGTGACTCATATTGTCTTCCAGACCAAGACCTGCTGTAGCAGCTGCAATATGTCCCCCGCCAATTAATGTGAAACCTTTGGAATTTGCCATTGCATTAATCAAATCTTCTGTACCCATTGCAAATTTAGGATCTTCAAATACTCCTGCCGGACCGTTGGCAAAGATATACTTCGCATCCCTTATTTCTTTTGCATAATAATCAATGGTCTTAACACCAATATCAAAGATGGATTCATTTAGAATTTCAGTATAATCAATATCCACTCTTTCACCTTCAATTTCACAAGCAACATCAATAGGATATTTTACTTTATCGCCGAATCTATCGATTAATTCCTTTGATTTGGCAACCATATCCTCATATCCTTTACTGATGATGAATTTCTTGTTGACCTCACCAATATTAGCACCTGATGCCCATAAAACAATGTTTCCAACAATACCTGTTGTTAAAATTGAATCGGCAGTCCCATTACTTAAAACATTCTCCATAACATCAATTGAATCATCAGGTTTCATTCCACCAAGTAAAAATACACAAGGGTGCTCCACATTATCAAGAGCATCCTGAATTACAGTCAATTCCTTCTCCATTACTCTTCCGGCAGCTGAAGGAGTATTTACAGTAAAACCTACTAAAGATGCATGGGAACGGTGTGCTGCTGCAAATGCATCATTAACATAATAGTCAATTAATGGAGACAAATGTCTAACCAATATTGTTTTTGACTGTTCCAAAGGAGTTCTTGAAAGGGTTTCTTCGGAAAAAAACCTTACATTTTCAAGCAGAAGAATTTCATGAGGATTTAAAGCCTTAATTGCTTCTTTTGCTGAATTGGAAAATAATGAATCGACATATTTTACTCTTAAATTTAAAATATCAGAAAGGGCATCTGCATGTTGGGACAATGTTGTGAAATCCTTTTTACCTGGACGAGATTGATGAGCAAGTAAAACAACTTTTGCTCCTTTATTTGATAATTCCTTGACAGTTTGAGCATGTAATTTTAATCTGGTATCGTCCAAAATAATTCCGGAACCAGGATCAACGGGAGCGTTAATATCAATTCTCACAAGTACAGTTTTGCCTTCAACATCAAAATCATCAATAGTATTAAATTTCTTAGCCATTTTCCCACTCTATAATTTACTTACCAAATCAAGTAAGGCATCTTTTGGACTTTCTGCCTTAATTATTCCTGATGCGAGCAATACTCCGTCTGCACCTAAATCCATAGCCGCTTTCATATCATCACCGGTTGTAATGCCTGCACCACATAATACTTTAACATTCTTATTGATTGCTTTAACTTCATTTACTGTGTCTTCAACAACTTCCGGCTGTGCCTGAGATACCGGAATTCCAGTTCCTATAAGTTCAGGAGGTTCCACGGCAACTGCATCCGGGGCGAGTGTTGCCACAGCTTTTGAAGTTTCAATATTGTTGGTACATACACATGATTCTATTTTGTTTTCTCTGCACAATTTTACTACCTCTTCAATATCTGCCAGTTTCATTCTCTGTTCTGAATGATTTATTAAAGACCCCTGAATTCCCGCTTCAATTAATGTGTTGATTAAGTTGGAACCTGTGTGTCCTCCGGGAGATATTGCATCAATGTGCTGAGCAAAAATAGGAAGTGATGTTTCTTCACTAATTCTGTAAATGTCTGCTGCCTGAGGTGCTGCAACCATAGTGATTCCAGATTCGCTGGCGGCACTTTCCAAGTCATGTGCAAGTTCTAAAGCATTTAATCCGCTTGATTCTAAATAAGTTTTATAGTTTAATATTACAATTGGAGTATCCATAAATTTATTCCTCACAATAACTTCTGATTAATATTTATATTAAACATCATTAAATAAATTTTTGATTGGACAGTCTCTTTTTTGAGAGATTAATGTAATCCTGATTGTTATCATAACATATAAAATTCCGGTTATTCTGTCTGGCCGCTATTGCAGTTGTTCCGCTACCACAAAATGGGTCTAAAATAACATCGTCCTCATAACTATACAAGTTAATTAATCTGTGTGGCAGTTCAACAGGAAACGGTGCGGGATGACCTATTTTTTTGGCGTTTACCGCAGGAAATGTCCAGACACTTCTTGTCCATTCGATGAAATCATCTCTGGTTATTGTGTCCTTTTTATCCTGCTTTTTGTTTTTAGCATATGAATCCTTTGAAAATACCAGTATATATTCATGATAATCCCTTAAAACGGGGTTTGATGCAGACATCCAGCTTCCCCAAGCACAAGACCCTCCAGCACTTGCAGATTTGTCCCAGATTATTTCACCACGCATTAAAAATCCCAAATCAAGCATTATTTCAATAATCATTGCATGAAATGGAATGTAAGGTTTTCTTCCAACATTAGCAATATTAATGCATGCCCTTCCGCCAGTGACCAGTTTGGTGCGAACTTCACTGAAAACCGTTGTCAATAATGTCAAATACTCATTTAAAGTCAAATCACTATCATATTCCTTTCCAACATTATAAGGCGGAGAAGTAATCATTAAATGAATGCTGCTGTCAGGTATTTCATCCATCACCTCACTGGATTTGCAGTAAAACTTATTCAAATCAGCTTCCGGAATTTTGTTTTCATTATATTCAATATTTTTCGGCAATTTAAAATCTTCAAACAGGTGTGCACTGTAAAATTTTTTTGAATCATGGGATTCTCGTACAACAGAACCAAATGACTTTGTTTGTGTTTTTCTTGGCAAGTTAATTCCTCTTTAAGAGATTTAAAAATTTCAATCCCTTGTTTTCATGACTTTCTTCTCGGTCAGCTATTTCAATCAATTGACCTAGCTTTTCTGGATTTTCCATTCCCGAGAAAAAATTTAAATCCTGTTTAAATAATTGGTTCAAAGTCATATTTAATTCATCAACATTGTCCATTCTGACAAAACCATTTTTATGACTTCTCTTTCGGGTGTTTCCATGATTCAACGGGAAAGGATTAAGTGACCAGAACCCCTGAATAATACCTGAACTTTTTAGATAATCTGCCTTTTTGCAGAATCCATTTGACAGTGGAGCATTTCCCAAAACAATTAATGGTATTTTGGAAGATTTGACATTTGATACTCTTATGTCAATACATTTTCCAATGGCTTTTAAAATGGAGTCTGAACGTGTGAAACTCGGACGTCCCTGATGGGTCCTGTAGTCTCCAATTTCTCTAACCTCTGAGGTGACCACATCATATTCCCAATTCCACACAAGAGACATCTTAACCTCAAATATCAGTTTAACTTCATCGGGAAGCAGCACCTTTTTATTTGCAGTTGCAAGGACAATATCAGCCGGAGACCTGTGGGTTATTCCGATTGAGGGAATCTGTGCCTGTTGAATGACATATAACTCTTCATCATGATAAATACTGTTCAGTAAATCGCAAACCCATTTTTCTGTGAAATTTCCAACCAACGAATTTCTGGCCTGCAGTGTTGATTTGGATCCCGAATATCCCTTGGGCCAATATGATACATACCTCCCCTCATCAGTTTTATAGAATAACTGTTGATGAGATGCAAAATTTTTTGATTTATCAAAGAATAATCTTTCTTGATTTTTACTCCATAATATCATGATTAATATATATTATCATTAAACATATAAATAGATTTAACAAGATTAAGTAAATATTGTTCATTAAAAGCAATATTGATTTTAACATGAAAAATGTATATACTACAAAAACTAAAAATAGATTTGATTTTATGTCATTCAACAAAAACCAAATCCAAAAACTTGAAAAAAGCGGATACAGATTCATTGGAAAACATGGTCATGCAGCAGTTAAAACCTGCCACTGGACTAGACAAAGTATTTCCGATAAAGGAGTATGTTATAAGGAAAAATTCTATGGAATACAATCACACAGATGTCTCCAGATGTCTCCTGCGGTCCCAAATTGCCAGCAGGAATGTGAATTTTGCTGGAGAGACCTGACATATACCCAGACAGCATGGGAAGATGAAGAATATGATGACCCTAAAACCATAGTCGACGAAGCAATTAAGGCTCAGAATAACCTATTATGCGGTTTTTATGGGAATGACAAAGCAAACAAAAAGAAACTGGAAGAAATGACAAAGCCGACAAATGCCGCAATATCCCTCGCCGGAGAACCGACACTCTATCCTGAAATTGACGAACTGATTGGAGAATTCAACCGACGTGATTTCACAACATTTGTTGTAAGTAACGGTCAGTGCGTTGAAAGATTAAGAAATCTTGAAAACGATCCCTACCAGTTATACCTTTCTTTGGATGCACCTAATGAGAAAATATTTAATGATGTATGTCGACCAAGAATAAACGATGCCTGGAACAATTTAAACGAATCACTTGAAACATTGTCCAGTTTTAACTCACGTACATGTATAAGAAGCACATGCGTTAAGGGAAAAAATATGGAAGACCCTGAAAGTTATGCAAAATTAATAAAAAAAGCAGACCCTGATTTTGTAGAAATAAAAGCATACATGTTTGTTGGCTCATCCCGTGAAAGACTAACCCTTGAAAATATGCCCAGATTCGATGAAATCAAAGACTTTGCCAGTAAAATCGGTGATGCATGTGGCAAAGAATTAGTAAATGAATCTGAAGTTAGTCGAGTAGTACTGCTCGAATAACCTCTACAGATTCTTCCAATTCTCCAGTGTTATTTTTGATTTAAATAGCAAAAAAAATTATTTGCCTTCAGCCTTTAATTCTTCACAGAGTTCAACAGCCTTTTTAGCAGCTTTTTCCATTGAAGTCTCATATGGAATTCCAGCTTCATCTAAAAGTCTCTGACCTTCTTTTTCATTGGTTCCTGTCAGTCTGATAACAATATAAACTTTATGAGTGGACTGCTCCACTGCTTTAATTACACCACGTGCAACATCATCCGCTTTGGTAATTCCTCCCAGAACATTTAAAAATACAACTTTAACCGGGTCATAGTTCAAAACAATATTTAATGCCTGATTAATAATATGTTCTGAAGCTCCACCACCAATATCAAGAAATGTTGCCGGTTCTCCTCCATTAAGCTTAATCATGTCCATTGCAGTTAAAGTCAAACCTGCACCATTACCTATTACAGCAATATCCCCATCCAGCTGAACAAAGTCCACGGCTTTTTTCTTGTAGTGTAATCTGTCAACCAAATCCTGATGTCTGAATAGGGAATCGTTTTCAACAACCATTTTTGCATCGGCAGCAATTAAACCTTTAGGAGTTAAGACCAAAGGATTAATCTCGGCAATATCCGCATCATATTTGATAAACACATTGTATAATTTCCAAATCATATCTCCCATCGGTGAGATTAATTCAGACGGAACACCCATTTTACGTGCAATTTCACGTGCTTCATATGGTAAAAAATCAATCAGAGGATTAGGATAATACTTGATGATTTTTTCAGGATTGGTTTTGGCAAGGTTTTCAATTTCAACTCCCCCTTCCTTACTTGCTAAAATAACAGGTCTTCTTGCACCCCTGTCAATAGATACAGTTACAAAGAATTCATTTAAAATTTCGGCTTTTTCTTCAATTAATAAATGTTTAACCTTTTCGCCTTTAATTTCCATGCCCAAAATTTCATCAGCAACTTTTAAAGCTTCACCAGGGTTGTTGGCAAATTTAACACCCCCCGCCTTACCTCTACCACCGGTTAAAACTTGTGCCTTAATAACTACAGGAACGTCCATTTCGGAAGATATTGTCATTGCTTCTTCTGGAGAATAAGCAACATGACCTTCTAAAATTGGAATTCCTTCTTGATTAAAAATTTGTTTTGCTACATTTTCAAAAAATCTCATTATAACACCTTATTCTGCTAAAGCATATCCTGCCTCAAAAGCTTTGATATTCTTTTCTTCAGTTCCTTTCGGAACGCTAACTTCAATAGCTTTGATGGCAGACTGTTTGGATATAACTTTAGTAATTTTTGTAATAGCTCCGACCATAACAATATTGGCTACAATTTTAAGCCCGATTTCATCAGTGGCTGTTTTTGTAGCGGGAGCCTCATAAACATTAATATTATGTTCATTTATAAAATCTCTTACATCTTCAATATCGGTTGTTCCAGGATCCACTATTAAAGTTCCGTTATCCTTTAAATCCACAATATATTTAATTAAAGCCTCATTGGACATTGCCACTAAAATATCCGGGTTTTGAACTTTCGGATAGTCGACTTCAGTGTCACTGATAACAACTTCACATTTAGAAGCTCCACCACGAGCTTCAGGACCATAAGATTGGGTTTGAACGGCTTCTTTTTCATCAAAAAGACTTGCAGACTTACCTAAGATAATACCTGCAAGAATTACTCCCTGACCTCCAAATCCACAAATTCTAATTTCAGTTCTCATATTATCCACCTATAATTCTGTTGAATATGCAGAATTGATAAGAGTTTTCTTACCAGATTTTTCCACACTAAT
>CACZNW010000157.1 GCA_902782595.1 uncultured Methanobrevibacter sp.
ATTCTAAAAATATGAAAAATCCACAAGTATATAATAAAAAATAGGAGAGAAAATCATGAAAAAATCTTAACCTGACGACATTGATTTAAAACCTTTTATTACAAACGCATACCAATATTGACACACACATATAAAAAAAATCAAGCACCCCCCCATTGTGCAATTCATCCCCCACCTTGGAGAGGTGGGGGTATTCTTGCAAGATTATGATAAAAAGAACCAATATCTGGGAAAATGCCGAATTAATAGAGTCCGACACCATTGAAATTGATAAAACCTTTAGAGTCTACTTTGAAAATCTCAATGAATCAAAAGAAATCAACATGATTCTGCCTATTTTTTCAAAAATGCATATAGACACCATTTTAAAACATATAATCAAAAATGACGCTACCCTAATCCTCATTACAAACAGAGACATCTTGGATTTGATTTATGAAAATGACCATGACGACGTTTTTGACTCACTGATAAAGAGTGGTAGGATAGAAGTCATACTGACCAGTTATGATTTGGAAATGTTTTTTACAAGCTGTGATAACTTCAGCTGCCTGTTTCTGTTTTTCGACAAGATGTTATTTGATGATTCCGAGATGCTTCTTATTAAAGATGAAGAGAATATCAAAAATGCAAGAAACATGTTTAACCATTTCAAGTCCCTCAGCATATGTTAAAATTTGCAAACTAAAAACAGATTAACCTAAACCATATTTGAGTTAAATATTTAAACAATATCGTTCAATATATCAACATTAAATGTTTGATTAGAGTTTTTAAACAGAATTTTTTATAAGAAATTTTATAAAACATGACCAAATCTTATATAAAAGGGGGAATGAAATCGCCTCCAATATATTACTCAAGTTTTTTTTGCTAAACTATAAATTTTTTAAAAAGGAGGTAAATTAGAATGAATAAAAATATAATTATTGCAATCTTGGTAGTTATCATCATTGCAATTGTTGCTGTTGTTGTTCTCCATCCGGGATCCGGTGAAAAACTAGATACACAAATCACATTTTTAAGCGGGTCCAGTTTACAAAACGGAGAACAGATTCAAATCGAACTAAAAGATGCAAAAGGAAATCCGGTTACAAATGAAATTGTGAATTTCACATATGTGGCTAACGGACAGGAAGAAATTTATGCAGTTTATACAAACAGTGAGGGAAAAGCTTCATTAGTTTTAAATAATGAAGACGCTGGCGAACATCAGGTTACCGTGAGTTTTGGAGGTAATGATAAATTAAATCCAACAAGTGCCCAGCAAACAATTACCATTGAAGACGGAAGTTACGACGAAGAAATTACTTCGTCAGGAGTAAACTCCACAGCAAGTACAAGTTCTTCTGAAAATTCCAATTATACTCCTGAAGAGCCGCTGTACTATGATGAAGAGACAGGAGCAACATATAATAAAGAGGGCATAATTGTCGGAGGACAAAACGACGGAGCAAGTTTAGACTACATTAAAAGCCATCCTCAACAGGTTGACGAAGACGGAAACTTAGTATAGACAATTTTAATTAAAAGTATTATTTAATTAATACTTTTAAATTCTTTTTTTTAATTATCCCAACTGCAGATACACCATTTTCCATTGACCTTATGAAAGTTAACTGCTGTTTTTGATATCCATCTGCGTTCATTGCCGTGGATTTTAGCGGTCAGTCTGACATCACCTATTAAAGAAACATTATTCATCGTCAAACAGTATTGTAGGCTCTATTATATCGGATTTGGAATAATCCAGAGTGCCATCTTCAATTTTGGATACAAAATCTGATTTGGATAATTTGTCTGCAAACATCCCTCCAAGTTCAAAACCGTTTAAGATAACATTATTTAGTTCATCGATATTTTTATCAATTACCGCCTTTTGAAAATTGGCGAAAGCATCAATTACTTCACGTTCATCATCACAGAATGATTTTTTAGAAATTAGTTCTACATCAGCCATGATATAATATATAAATTAATAAGTACATATTATTTTATGTATGAATGATTAGGTTGGTGAAACTATTAGTGAAATTCCAGAATTAAACTGCGAGAAAACAAAAGATACTATTGTTGAATTCATGAAATCAAAAGTGTCAAAAGCAAATTGCAATGGTATTGTTGTCGGTTTAAGCGGAGGAATTGATTCAACACTGACTGCATATCTTGCCTGTGAAGCGGTGGGATGCGACAACGTGTTTGGAATCGTGATGCCATCCACTACAACACCGACTGAAGATAAGATTCACGGCGTTGAAATAGCTAAAAGTTTAGGTATCGAATACTGTGAAATTGCTATTGACAGCATTTTAAATGAATATTTATTCATGACACAGCTTGAAGAAGATGATCTGGCAATAGGAAATCTTAAAGCCCGAATCAGAATGTCAATCATTTATTATTATGCAAATCATAAGAATTACCTTGTCAGCGGAACAGGTAACCGAAGCGAAATCCTCATCGGATACTTTACAAAACATGGCGATGGCGCATGTGACATGGAGCCGATTGGAGATTTATACAAAAGTGACGTTTTCATATTAGGTGAATATATGGACGTTCCGAGAGAAATCATCGCCAAACCTCCAAGAGCAGGCCTTTGGGCAAATCAAAGCGATGAAGATGAAATCGGAATGAGTTATGACTTACTTGACCGGATTTTGTATCTCTACACCGAAAAAGATATGAAAGAGGCACAAATAGCTGAAAAACTGGATATTTCAGTTGATGACATTAATATGATTATTACAAAAATCATTAGGAGCGAGCACAAAACTAAAGTTCCTGAAATCCCTAAAAAAACAATTTTATAATGGTGATTTGGTGAGTGAAAATATAGAAAAGAAATGGCAGAAAAAATGGGCTGATGCAAAAATATTTGAATCAAACCCTGATGATCGAGAAAAATTATTCCTTACGGTAGCTTTCCCCTATCCCAGTGGAGCAATGCACATTGGACACGGACGAACATATACTGTACCTGATGTTTATGCAAGATTTAAAAGAATGGAAGGTTACAATGTCCTGTTCCCAATGGCATGGCACGTGACAGGAGCACCCGTTATAGGAATAGCTGACAGAATCAAAAGAAAAGATCCCTGGACACTTGACCTGTACCAGAGAGTTCACGGCGTTCCAAAGGAAACCCTACCAAAACTGGAAGATCCGGAATTTATTGTAAAATACTTTTCAACCGAATACCATGAAGTGATGGAGGAAATGGGGTATTCAATAGACTGGAGAAGGGAATTTAGAACAATAGATCCGACATATAAAAAATTCATTGAATGGCAGATAACCACCCTTTATGAAAAGGGACTGGTGGCAAAGGGAGAACACCCCGTTAAATACTGTCCGAACTGTGACAATCCTGTTGGAGACCACGACCTGCTTGAAGGTGAAGGGGTTGGGGTGAATGAATTAACACTTTTAAAATTCCCGATTGATGATAAACTCCTTGTTACAGCAACACTCAGACCTGAAACAATCGTCGGTGCGACCAACATATGGTTAAACCCTGATGTTGAATATGTTCTTGTTGATGCTGAAGGGGAAAACTGGGTTATTACAAAGGAAGCCCACTACAATCTCAAGCACCAAATCAGGGATTTAAAAATTATAGATGAAATTGATCCTAATGATTTAATTGGTAAAATGGCTAAAAACCCATTTACCGGTGATGAATTGCCTATTTTCCCGGCAAGTTTTGTAAGTGCATCATACGGAAGCGGAGTTGTATTTTCAGAACCTGCCGACGCACCGGCAGACTACATTGCACTGAAAGATTTGAAAAACAACAAAGAATTAATATACAAATATAATCTTGAAGGCATTATTGAAAACGTTAATCCTATCCCAGTATGTACCCTTAAGGGATACGGAGAAATCCCTGCAGCCGACATC
The DNA here is from genome assembly GCA_902782595.1 of uncultured Methanobrevibacter sp. Taxonomy (GTDB): domain Archaea; phylum Methanobacteriota; class Methanobacteria; order Methanobacteriales; family Methanobacteriaceae; genus Methanocatella. Next base: position 3,904 of record CACZNW010000157.1, read on the forward strand.
ATTGAAAGATTAGGCATAACCGACCAGAATGATGAAAAACTCCATGAGGCAACAAACGAATTATACAAACAGCAGCACAGTAAAGGTACCATCATAGAATCTATCCCAGGATTCGGAGGTATGAAAGTGCGTTTTGCACGTGAGGAGCTCAAAGAAAAACTAATTTCCGAAAACATGGCAACAGTAATGTATGATTTTGCCGAAAGACCTGTTGTGTGCAGATGTGGAAACAATTGTGTGGTTAAAATCATGGATGACCAGTGGTTCATGAAATACGGCGATGAAGAGTGGACCGAAAAGACTCTTGAAGTCCTTGAAGGTGAAACCGTAATTCCTAAAGAAATCAAAAACAACTTTGAATATTACATTAACTGGCTGGATGACTGGGCATGCTCAAGAAAAGTGGGACTTGGAACAAGACTTCCATGGGACAGTCAGTGGCTGATTGAGCCTTTAACCGACTCTACAATTTACATGTCATACTATTCAATTGCAAAATACTTAAAAGACATGAACCCTGATGATTTGAACAGGGCATTTTTCGACAAGGTACTGCTGAATGAAGATTCCGGTGAAATAACCGTTCCCGAAGATAAAGTCAAGGAAATTCAGGATGAATTCAACTACTGGTATCCATTAGACTGGAGATTATCCGCAAAAGACCTTGTCGGTAACCACTTGAGCTTTTTAATGTTCCACCACAGTGCGATTTATCCAAAAGACAAATGGCCGAGGGGAACCGTAGTCTTCGGTATGGGTCTTCTGGAAGGAAACAAGATGTCCTCATCAAAAGGCAACGTTATCCTTTTAAAGGATGCGATCAGGGATTACAGTGCAGATGTCGTCAGACTTTTCCTGATGGCTTCCGCTGAACCATGGCAGGACTTTGACTGGAGGGAAAAGGAAGTTCTTGGAACTAAAAGAAGACTTGAATGGTTTAGAGAATTCGCTGCCAGAGTTGAAGAGATAAAAGGCTCACCACTGGATTTGAACAACATCGAAGAGGTTGAACTGAGCCGTACCATTGACCTGTGGATGTTAAGCCAGCTTAACGAACACATCAGAAATGCAACTGAAGCCCTTGAAGTCTTCCAGACAAGACAGGCCCTTCAGGATTCACTGTTCCTTCTTAAAAAAGATGTTGACCACTACCTCTACCGTGTCAAACACCTGCTTGACGCACAGGATTCGGCAATCGTTTATGTCCTCTCAACAGTGCTTGAATCATGGATAAGGCTTCTTGCTCCGTTCACCCCTCATACTTCAGAGGAGTTATGGAGCAGATATGGTGGAGAAGGTTTTGTAAGTCAGGCAAGGTGGCCTGAAGCTGACATGAGCCTGATAAGTCCTGAAATTGAAAAATCAGAAGAACTTGTGGAAAATATCATAAAGGACATTGCACACATCAAACAGATGGTTGGAGAAGATGTTGAAAAGGTTCACGTTTATCTAGCACCTGACTGGAAATGGGAATTATACAAGATAGCTGACGATGTGGGAAAACCTGACATTGGCCAGATTATGGGCAGAGCCGTTGGCGCCAATATCCATGATGATAAAAAGGAGATAGCCATGGTGGCTAAAAAAATCGGTAAGGAAATAACCAAGACAAGATACATCGGCAAAATCAACGAGAAAGAAATTTTAACCGATGCCCTTGACTATATAAAACAGGAATGCGGTAATGAGGTCATTATTCATACTGATGATTCATATGACCCTCAAAATAAGGCTAAAAATGCAATGCCTTACAAACCCGCTTTATTTATGGAATAGATTTCAAATTTATTCCATCTTTACTTTTTTTAAAATTCTCATACTCCATCACACATCACGGCAAGACCGTACATTCCAATTACTTTAATTAAAACCTTCAGACACATAATGATTTGATGGAGCTTAAATGACTGCATATATTATTTCAGTTACTGCAACCGTCATCACCACAGAGATATTTTTAAAAAAAATGAAAATATTAAACTGTATTGCATAATCTATTTAAGTTAGATTAAAAAAATTATTGAATAGATGTGATATAATGAATTTCAAAAAGATAGTCATAGTCAGTATTTTCCTGCTTGCAATACTTGCCATAGGATCGGCCGCTGCATGTGAAAATACTACAGATGATATAATTACCAATGAAAAAGGAACTGCTGTTGATGGGGAAAGTGATTTGATTAGTTCACCTGAAACAACCACATTTAAAGATTTAAGCGACTTGATTTCACAATCCGAAAATCTCACCGTGCTGGAGCATAACTATACATTCAACCAGACAGCCGATGAAATATATTACGGAGGTATTGAAATTGCAAGAGATGATTTAACCATTGACGGAGCCGGTCACAGTATTGACGGAGCCGGTCTTTCAAGAATGTTTAACATTGGTGGGAAAAATATTGTTTTGAAAAACATCAATTTCAAAAACGGTTTTTCAGATACCAACGGTGGAGCATTATACATTACCGGAAATGCAAGTAAAATAATTAACTGTACATTCACCAGCAATCATGCAGATGTTGACGGTGGAGCAGTATACATCAAAGCACCAAATTCAGAAATAAAAGATTCAATATTTATCAACAACACTGCCATCTACAACGGTGCGGCATTAATCAACAGTGAAAACGCAACTATAAGCGACTGTCTTTTCCAGAACAACCATGCAAACATCAGTGCCGGGGCGGTCGGATGGTCATATAAAAGAAACGGAACAATCATGAATTCCAGATTCATCAATAACTCCGCAGTCAATGAGGGTGGAGGGGCGATATTCTGGAACAGCGCCAGGGACGGCAAGATTATAAACTCAACATTTAAGGACAACACTGCAAAACCTGACGGAGGAGCGATTTTCATTAAAAATGCCGTCAACTTCCAAATCAGCAATTCAACATTTAAAAACAATACCGCAACTGAGAAAGGCGGAACAATATACTGGTATGATGGAAACGGTGCGATTACAGGTTCTGTATTCAATATGAATATTGCCGGTGAAGACGGAGGAGCAGTCTATTTTAGAGGAGAAAAGGGAATAATTAAAGATTCCAATTTTACAGACAATACTGCCTACTATAACGGTGCGGTATACATGAACAGTGTTGAAGGAACCGTGTATAACTGCATATTCACTGAAAACACTGCAACAAACAGTTCCGGAGCACTCGGATGGGTTAAAAAAGACAACGGAACAATAGCTTATTGCAAGTTTATAAACAACGCCGCCCCACGGGGAGGAGCACTATACCTTAACAACGGAACAGAATTCCATATCCGAAACTCAATATTTGAAAACAACACCGCCGATATTAACGGTGGAGCCGTCTTCTGGGACAGCGGAAACGAAGGAAGAATAATTGGCTGTTCATTTAAAAACAATACTGCAGGCAATTTTGGAGGAGCAATCTGCTGGAACAATACCCAAAACGGATACATATCCCACTGTCAATTCGATGAAAACGATGCGTTTGACGGAGGGTCAGTATATTTCAGAGGGTCAAACGGACTGATAACCTATTCCGATTTTACAAACAACAGTGCATACTATAATGGAGCTATATACTTTAACAGTCACTTTGGAGAAATCGATTACTGCTTATTTGAGAATAATACTGCAGCAAACAGTTCCGGAGCACTCGGATGGGTTAAAAAGGACAACGGTATTATAAACAACACAAAGTTCATAGGAAATAAAGCGATTGACGGCGGAGCAATATATGTTAATGAAGGAAATAACCTGACAATTGAAAATTCCGAATTCCTAAAAAACAGTGCATCCGACAAAGGAGGAGCAATCTGCTGGGACAACGGTATTAACGGAGTGATTATTAACAGCTGCTTTGAAAACAACACAGCTGCTTCAGGCGGGGCAATACTCAACAACGGAACAATAAATGTCAAACACATTACATTCAAGAACAACACCGCAACCGACGGGAACAGTGACATTGCTCTGGTCGGGAACGGAAGTGTGGGACACATTCCCGATTTGATAATCAGCGTTAAAGACAATACATATGGAAGTACCGTTAAAATCACAGTTATGCCTGTTTATGACGGCAAGTCTGTTGATAACGGTGCCGTGTCAGTGTCAATCGGCAATGATTACTACAATGCCACAGTAATCAACGGAACCGGAACGGTTGAGATTCCAAACCTGGATAGTGAAACCTATAACGTCAATATAAGCTATACCGCAACTGATTCATACTACTGCAATTCCATGGAGGCATTTACTTTCACCGTTGACAGACAGACAGCCCATATTATCGCATCAGACAAATCCTATGTAATCAACTACGGTGGGAAATATTCCATTACCGTTAAAGACACCGAAGGTAGAGTACTTTCAGGAGTTGAAGTGACTTTCAAATTAAACGGTAAAAACATTGGATTTGCAAAAACAGATGCCAACGGCATTGCAAGTTTTTCATTAACCGGCAACATGCTTAAGGCCAAAAAAGCAGGCAGCAAAAGCATGTTTATCAGATTAGACAATGACAGATATCAGGGAAATAAAACCGTTAAGATAACCGTCAACAAGGAAAAAACAAAAATCACCGCCAAGGCAAAGACATTTAAAAAATCCAAAAAATACACTGCCACCCTGAAAAACAGTAAAGGTAAAGCTGTTAAAAAGGTTAAGGTTATTTTAAAAGTCAAAGGCAAGACATATAAGGCAACCACAAACTCCAAAGGAAAAGTCACATTTAAATTAACCAAACTGACTAAAAAAGGCAAATACACTGCTAAAATTACATTTAAAGGTAATGCCTGCTATAAAGCCTCAACCAAAAAAGTAAAAATTACAGTAAAAGGATAGGTCAAATCCTTTTATATTTTATTTTTTAATCAATACCGATTGGGAAAAATCAGAGCATCCCCTCATCAAAACATATTAAATTAAAGAAACCATACATAAAAATAAATGTTATCCTAAAAAATAGTAAAATAATTATAGCTAAAATCAAAAATATGACAGCTATAATTTTCTTGCAAAAACCAGATATCCGCTGTGACCAACCATTCGGGTTTTCGGCCGAACACCCTGCGGCCTGACCTCAAGACCCCTTTCCAGAGTCTCAAATATTTCAATGTCATAAAATCCGAGTTTTTTAGCTATGCGATAAGAAATTTCAGCCTGATCAATATACGGTGCATAAACAGCAAGCCAGCCCCCTACATTGAGAGAGTCCAGCACGTCCTCAAATATTTCAAACGGCTTTGGCAAATCTAGGAAAATCAGGTCAAGATTATCCTCATCGATACCCTGTTTGATGTCCTGATTTTTCACGTGAACATTTTCAATACCGAATTTGTCAATGTTTTTAGCTGCGACTTCAGCAAAGTCCTCCCTGATTTCATAGGTGAACACGTCACCGTCGGGACCGACAACATTTCCAAAGTTAAGTGCTATGGCTCCGGCACCTGTTCCGGCATCGACCACACGTGATCCCGCACCCAAACCTGTGTGAGCCAGAACCTGACCGATGTCCTTTTTTATAAGGATTGAACATCGCCTGTCCATGACATCAATAAAGTCGTTGATGTTGGGTTTCACAATCTTGAATGAATGGTCCAGATGGCTTTTAACTTCATCGCCAATTTTCGCATTGTCCAACACTTCAGCTTTAATAATTCCCAAATCACTTTGAAATTCTTCGCCGGGCTTTAGAACATATTTTTTTCCGCGTTTATCCAAAATCATCTTCATAAGAAATACACCCTAGTTTTCCAGTTGTGCCAGTCTTTTCACTCTTTTAAGGGAATCCGGATGTGTGGAGAATATTTCCATAAGTCCGTTCTTCCTTGAAATCTTAACGTCTGAATTTGCAAGCCTTCTTAACTCTTCATCTGATATTTTTCCGTCACCGTCAAAGTCTATTTGCCTGAAATCTGTGACGTCATGTTTTGCATTGTTAACGTCGTTTACAAAAAATGCCCTGTTGACATTTACCTCATCGATTGTTTCTTTGGAGCATCTTGCAGCTCCGTAGGACAGTTTATAAAGTGCAGATACAAGTGCCGCCGGACGGTTACCGTATTCCACACTTGCTTCATCGGCATAGTACTCACGGGTTCGGGATATGAACAGTACGAGCAGCTGACCTATCAGGTAAAACAGATAACCTAAAATTCCAATTATAACTCCTCCACCATTTCTGCTATCTCCAGAAAATATGAAGGACAATGCAATGTAATAACAAATCATTGGAATAACACTTACAGCGGCGGTTACAATCATGTCATTATGCTTGATGTGACCCATTTCATGACCAAGTACTGCCCTTAATTCATCACGGTCAAGCAGTCCTAAAATCGGACGTGTAATTGCAATATGGCCGCTTCTGCTTGATCTGCCATATGCAAAGGCATTGGGAATGTTAATTTCTGACAGTCCGATTTCCGGTTTCGGAACTCCGGCAGTATCAGCCAGTTCCTGAACCATCTGATGAATATGGGGAGCTTCTGCTTCTGATAATGGCCTTACATTCATTGACCGTTTGACAATTGATGGTCCAAACCAATACTGTAAAAATACAATGATTAAACTTACCCCCATAAAGAAATGCCAGCTGCTTATTCCCAGATATATTCCAACAAACATTATAAGGAAATAAACAATTGAAAACATCAATATGGAAGTTATTATCATTCTTAATCTGAGTTTCCATGTGCCTTTCATTTTTTACACCTTTTTGATTTTAAAATTCTCACATTAAATATATTTCATATTATATAAAAAGTTAAGCAAAAAATAATTAATACTACCTACTACATACATTTTACTATAATAAAATGGTGATTAAATGAGCGGACCATGGGTAGAGAAATATAGACCACAAAAATTAGAAGACATTGTAGGACAAAAACAAATTGTTACAAGACTTGAAAAATATGTAGGCGAAAGCAGCATGCCCAACCTGATGTTTACAGGTCCTGCAGGTGTCGGTAAAACAACCACAGCACTGGCACTTGTAAAATCCATGCTGGGAGAATACTGGAGGCAGAACTTTCTAGAACTGAATGCTTCAGATGCAAGGGGAATTGAAACAGTAAGGAATAACATTAAAAATTTCTGCCGTCTGAAACCTGTCGGAGCTCCGTTTAGAATTGTTTTCCTTGACGAAGTCGACAACATGACAAAAGACGCACAGCATGCACTTCGCCGTGAAATGGAAATGTATACTAAAACCGCCTCATTTATACTTTCATGTAATTACTCATCAAAAATAATAGACCCTATTCAATCCAGATGTGCAATATTCAGATTCGCTCCAATAAAAGGAGAAGAAATCAAACAGCGTCTGGAATTCATATGTGAAAATGAAGGATTTGAATTCAGTGATGAAGGTCTTAACGCCATCGTTTATTTTGCTGAAGGAGACATGAGAAAAGCAGTCAACGTTTTACAGGCCGCAGCTTCAGAAGGAGAAGTAATATCAGAAGATTCTGTTTATGAAGTGGTATCCAAGGCAAAACCGCAGGATATCGGAAACATGATAAACAAGGCACTGATGGGAGACTTCATGGGTGCACGCAACATATTAAGGGATACAATGGTGCTTCAGGGAACAAGCGGAGAGGATATGGTAACCCAAATTTATCAGGATGTTTCCAAGCGTGTAATCGAAGGAAAAATGGATGCGAGTATCTATATGGATCTGATTGAGGCAATTGCCGAATGTGACTTTAGAATAAGGGAAGGGGCAAATCCAAGAATACAGCTTGAAGCATTACTCACACAATTCTTATAAGGTATAAAAATGTTATGGACCGACAAATACCGACCGCAGGAATTATCAGATGTTGTCGGTAATAAAAAGGAAATAAAAATAATCACCGATTGGGTTGGCGAATGGAAAAAAGGAAACCCACAGATTCCCCTGCTTTTGGTAGGACCTCCGGGAATCGGAAAAACCACACTGGCTTTAATCATAGCAAAGGAATTTTCAGAATCAATTGAACTGAATGCAAGTGATAAACGGTCACAGGATGTAATAAAAAGCACAATCGGAGAATCATCATCTTCAAGATCACTGTTCGGAGACGAATATAAACTAATCATCCTTGATGAAGTTGACGGAATTCACGGAAGCAATGACCGTGGAGGAGTAAAAGAAATCGGAAACATAATTAAAACCTCCCATCACCCGATGATTCTGATTGCCAATGACTTCTACTCCAAAAGACTGCAATCAATCAAACCGAAATGTCAGGTCATAAAGATGAAAAAATCCCGCTGGAATTCCATATCCGCGCTGCTTAGAAAAATAGCTCAGTCAGAAGGAATTGAAGCGGACCCTGCTGCCCTTAAAGAAATTGCAGTTAAATCACAGGGAGATGTGCGTTCAGCAATAAACACCCTTCAGGCACTTGCCGACACCGATAAAAAGTTGGAGGTAAGTGACGTAAAAGACATGAAAATAAAGGACACACGTTCCGACATATTCAATGCAATAACCGGTGTTTTAAAAAGCAAAACCCCTGCACATGTAAAGGAAGCCCTGTGGGTTGAGGAAGACCCTACACTTGTGATGGAATACATTGCAGAAAACATCCCAAGGGAATACAAGAAAAAAGATGAAATCAAAAAGGCATATGAATACATTGCAAAAGCAGACTTGTACTTCGGAAGGGCACAGAACAGCAGAAACTACGGTTACTGGAAATATGCAACCGATTTTATGGGAATAGGAGTGAGCAGCTCAAAGCATGAAACCTATAAGAAATTCACAAAAATCCAGACTCCAACAATATTTACAACAATGAGCCGCAACCGTGGGAAAAGAAACTTAAGAGATGGAATTGCTGAGAAGATGTCAGATAAAATGCACATATCCCATACGATTGCAATTTCAATGTTTCCATACCTGGAAATAATGTTTCAAAACGATGAACTTGCATGGGAAATAGCTGACTATCTGGATCTTGATAAAGATGAAATAAAACGGTTCAGGAAAAGACAGATTCCTAAAAAAGTTGTAAACAAAATGGAAAAGCAAAAAGCTCAAATGAGAGTTGAAGAACGTGACAGGCGTGCTGAAGAGCTTAAAAATATGATGAATATTGTTCCTGAAGTTGAAGAACAGCAAGATGATGACGAACTGCCGTTTGAAATTCCGGGCATTAATGAAAACCCTACCGAGGATGCTGTTGAAGAACCCGAAATTGAAGAAGAAAAAGTTGAAGAAAAAAAAGATAAAAAGAAAACAGATACACAGACAACACTCTTCAGTTTCTGATTTTAACTGCTTTCAATTTGTAATTTAACTAGTTTAAATCAATAATTACATCGAAGTGTGAAATTCAGCGATGTAAAATATCATGCGAAAAAAAATAGAAACCCCTGCAGAATACAAAAACAAGACTGCAGGTAAGATTACAATCTAGAAACAGATTTTTCCCGAATAAATTCGGCGGCACTTACAACATTATCCCTGTATTGGGGAGCAACATCATCTAAAAATTCGGAAAATGAATTTGCAAGTTCATCTTTATTTTCAGCCTCAACCGGCTCCCGGCCATCCATTTCCAAAAATGAATTAATCCATTCAAGAGAAACATTGGCTAAAGGATAGATTTCATTTTCCCTTTTAACAAATTTCAAACCCTCACCCTTAAAAATACCTTCGAAAATATTGTTTACCCGGTCATCCAAAATCAGGGGATTGACAATCAAATCATAATCTCCATTAAAAACCAGTTCCACACCATATTTTCTGGTATAGGGTTCCATTAAAAGCCAGACGAGATAATTATCTTCAGGCATCAGTATCCTGGAGTTCGGTTTGGCCTCAAGGGCTAGATGCTTTGATGATTTTGCGCAGATTTTCTGGAATAATTTATTTCTTATGACTTCAATTTCAGGATATTTCCTTTTAAAGGTGGCCTCCCTTGTTCTTGAAAACTTTGAAAATCTCAGATTGTTGATATATATTTTATTGCTAGTATATGAAATAAAACGGGTGTCCACACCGATTATCTTTAAGTATTTTAAAACATCCCTTTTGGATGAACCCAGTTCCTCCTCATCACGTGCAAATCCTGAAATGTCAAATATCAAATCCATAGTTATCCTTCCAGATTAAGGGTTTTTCTTAAAGCTTTTTCCATCACATCAACCGGAGCATTCTGACCTGTCCATATCCTAAAGCTTTCAGCACCCTGGTAAAGCAACATTTTAATTCCATAAACCGGCCTGGCACCCGCTTTGACAGCTTCTTTTATAAGAACTGTTTCGTTTGGATTGTAAACAGCGTCAAATACCACTAAATCCTCATGCATGTCACCTGCAAGTGCAACAGGTTTGTCGGTGATGTTGGGATGCATGCCCAAAGGTGTTGTGTCAATTAAAATATCACAGTCAGACAGGTATCTGCCGATTTCAGAAACTGAATCTGACTCGACAGTACCAATCAAATCAGAATCTGAAACATCCCCTGCCAGTTTCCGGGCTTTTTCAACATTTCTGTTCAGTATCGTTAATGTGTCTGCACCATATTTTGCTGTGTAAAATGAAATCGCTCTTGAAGCTCCTCCTGCCCCGGCAATCACAACATTTCTGTTTTTGATTGAAGTTACCTCTTCAATAGCTTTTACAGCTCCGATTCCATCGGTATTGTATCCTTTCATGTTTTTAAAATCAATCGTATTTACCGCTCCAATCAGACCCGCAACCTCATCGATTTCATCGAGATACTTCATTACCTCTATTTTATGAGGTATTGTAACGTTTAATCCTTTAACATTTAATGACCTGGCGCCTTTGATTGCTGATTTTAAGTTTAAAGGGTTAACGTCAAAAGCTACATATACATAATCCATTTTTAATGCTTCAAACGCCGCATTGTGCATCGGAGGGGAAAAACTGTGCTCTACTGGGTGGCCTATCAGACCCACTATATTTGTACTGCCTTTAATGTTCATATGTTAATTAGTTTGATTGTAAAAAATATAAATAAATTTCTTTTGGCAGGAATTAAAAAAAATAATCTTAAAATTATTTTTACTATTTAAAATTATTTATAAAGTTTAAATAAGTAAAATACAAATTAAAAATATTTTAAAACTGTATTAAAAAAATTATATTTGTCAAATCCAATTTTAAGGTTTTAAAATACCGATTAAAAATTATCC
>CACZNW010000158.1 GCA_902782595.1 uncultured Methanobrevibacter sp.
TATAAATTTATTAGATATCTTAAAGTAAGGTTTTAAAATGGAAATATTTGACAATGATTTAAATGCTGAAGTTATTGGATTTGGAGCGTTGAATGTGGATAAGCTCTATTCAGTGGAAAATATCGCATCTGAAGATGAGGAAAGTTTCATCAAAAGTGAAACTGACACTCCCGGCGGTTCAGCAGCCAATACTATAGTTGGACTGTCCCGTTTAGGATGTTCAACATCCATAATAGGTAAAATAGCTGAAGATGAAGACGGGGACTTGATTGAATATCATTTGGCCATCAACGGAGTTTACTCAAATAATCTAATCTATTCAGAAAATGGTTCAACCGGAAAATGTCTTGGATTTGTTGATGAGAACGGTGAGAGATGCCTCTATATTGACCCAGGTGTTAATGATGAAATCAAAATCGGGGAAATAAACCCGTTAAACATTATGAGATGTAAAATAATGCATTACACATCTTTTGTCGGTGATTCATTTAACACTCAGATTGAACTGCTTGAAAAACTCAGCGACCAGTGTGTTTTAAGTTTCGATCCGGGAATGCTATATGTTCAGAAAGGATTTGATGAATTAAAACCAATACTTGATAGAACTGATATACTGCTGATAAATGAATCGGAATTGCGATTATTATGTAATAATAATAAAAGTCCTTTAAAAGAATTGGCTATCGGATTTTTGGATCTGGGAATTGAAACCGTTGTTGTAAAAAAAGGCTCAAAAGGAGTATTTGCAATAAATAACTCGCAGGAATGTGAAGTCGATGCATTCGAATGCAGTGTTGTAGATACCACTGGCGCCGGAGACAGCTTCAACAGTGGATTTCTATACTCCTTTTTAAAGGGGTATGACTTGGAAAAATCCTGCCGAATCGGAAACTGGGTGGCCAGTAAATCTATTGAAGGATTTGGAATGGAAAAATTCCCCACTCTAAAAGATTTGGAGGAATTTTTTTAATTAATAAAAATCATATAAATTTTATAAAAAAAATTATTAAGTTGGTATAAAAATGAATGTATCTTTTATAAAACAGATAAAGGACCTTGAACGTGAAGTTCTCTTAAAATCTGTTGAATTAGATGATGACGGTGATGATTTCCAATTTGAACTGGATGACTTCAGTACTGTTGAAGAAATATTTGCGGTTTCACCAAGATGTGTAAGGTGCAATACATGTGTCGGTGAATGTCCGGTTAATGCAATCGAACCGGCCAATATTTTCAGAATGGCTAAAATAACTGACAAATGCGTGAAATGCGAAATCTGCATTCAGACATGCCCGGTTTCTGCGATAAAGCTTATTGATAATACAGTCAGCTATGACCATGAAGATGAAAGGAAAGTCATTGAATACAATCTGGCCAATGTCAGTTGCGCTCATAGAGTAGTTCGTATGAATAATATTTCAATTGATTATACAGTTGATGATAATAATTGGGATGACTGTGCCAACTTATGTCCAACAAACGCATTTACTCTTGAATTCAAGGAATTCTTTGAGAATTTAAATATGGATTTGGGGATAGAGCTAATTGATGATGAATTATATCCGTATATTAATGAAAAAATGTGTATTGGATGCGGTGCCTGTCGTGAAATATCACTAAATGACTTTGCGATAAATCTGGACAGATATATCGGTCCTATTATCCACTCCAGAGTAATAGAAGTCAACCGTGAGGCATGTGTGAACTGTTTTTTATGTGAAGAAAACTGCCCAACAGGTGCTATAGAGTTAGTGGACGGTGAGGTTGTCCTGGACAATGATAAATGTATAAGATGCATTGAATGTACAAATCATTGTCCTGTAGGAGCATTGAAAAGAGTAGAAATTGAATAAAAATGAGGTCTGTTTATGAAAGCAAAAGAGTTAATGGATAAGGATTTCGTATATTTGAATGCGGAGGATACTGTTGTCGAAGCTTCAATAGCCATGGAACATGTCAGACGTTTTACCTGTCCTGTTGTAAATGATAATAAACAATTGATTGGATGGGTTACAGCATTTGACATCACTAAAGGCTTAAGAGAGGGCAGTGAAAAGATTTCAGATGTAATGAGTAGTTGCAGAGAAGTTGCAACCGTTCATGAAGATGACCCTGCTAGAAAAGCGGTGATTCTGACTGCCAACAATAAGTTTGTAACCGTTCCTGTTTTAAACGATGACAATCAGGTAATAGGTATGGTCCGTGCATGTGATATTGTGGAACTCCTGTCAAATCTTTACGATATCAAAGTTGAAAGCTTATACAAGGAAATGCAAAATCAGCTTAAAGGCGTAACCTGGGAAGAGCTGATGTCCGCATCCGCTTTGGTGTCTACAAAAACCACAGGTAAAAAGATTACTGCCGAAGAATATGAAGCAAATATTATGAATGCTACTTTTGGAGAAGCTATTTGGGCAACCGGAGGACTTGAAAAATTCTTCGCAGGTTTAATTTCCGTTGGAGAAATGGTAGTGGCAAGAAGAGTAGGTAGAGCGAAAAAATAAATTAAAAGTGATAACTATGTGTGAATATAATGAATATCAGGATAAAACAATCCTCGTAACTGGAGGAGCAGGTTGTGTTGGAAGTAATTTAACCCGTAAATTTGCAGATCTGGGAGCTGAAAAAGTCATAATATTGGATAATCTTTCATCAGCATATGAATGGAATATTGCTCCCAGGGAAAATATAGAATTCATCCAGGGAGATATCTTGGATGATGCCGTTTTAAAAAGAGTCTTTAAACAAAAACCGGATTATGTCTACCATCTTGCGGCACACTTTGCAAATCAGAACAGTGTTGACAACCCGGAAAAGGATTTGATGGTAAATGGTATAGGTATTTTAAAGGTGCTTCAGTATGCACAGCTAACCGGAGTGGACAGATTCGTTTACTCATCATCAGGCTGCGGAGTTTATGGACTTGAATCCAAAATGCCGTTCGAAGAACACGACATTTCAATCTCACTTCACACCCCCTATCAGGTAACAAAACTGTTGGGAGAACTTTACACCAACTATTTCCACAATTTATATGACATGAACATCGTCAATGCAAGATTTTTCAATGTATTCGGTCCGGGAGAGGTTCCGGGAAAATACAGAAATGTAATTCCCAACTTCATGTTCTGGTCTAAAAACGGACAGGCACTGCCTATTACCGGTGACGGTTCAGAAACAAGAGACTGGACTTTTGTAGATGATATCTGCAACGGCCTGGTTGCTATGGGTATTGAAGAAGAGGCAATTGGTGAAGCAATAAACCTGGGTTCAGGCAAGGACCACAGAGTAATCGACATGGCAAACAAGGTAAATGCACTGACCGGAAACGAAGCCGGCATCAATTATGTCGCCCGCCGTGACTGGGATGCAAAAACCAAGCTACTCTCATCTATAGAAAAGGCAAAAGACATCCTCGGCTATTCTCCAAAGGTTTCATTTGATGACGGACTTGAAAGAACTCACGACTGGTTCTGTGAAAACTGGGATGACATTCAAAAATCAGCCGAATTCTAAATCTGGAGAAATGGGAAGTTGAAATAATGAAAAATAAATTAAAGATTTTATTAATACTAATTATTTTAGTGTTAAGCATTGGAATTGTGTCGGCCAGCGATGATAATTCCACTGACGGATCTTTATTATTAAGTGACGATACGACAGATTCAGGAGACCTCCTGCAGGACGGGCCAGATAAGGAAATTCCGGTAGTATCCGTCAACTCTTCTAATGCACATTATGGTGAGTCCATTGACATTTATCTCAAGGATAAAAATGATGCTCCAATCACCAATCAGAATCTGACAACAACAATTGACAATATTTCAAATACTCAACTTACTGACTTAGAGGGTAAAATCAGTTTAAAACTCAACTTCAAACCCGATAATTACCTATTGAACGTTTATTTCAGGGGCAATGAAAACTTTTCAAGTATCAATCAGACATTTAATATTGGTGTTTTAAAGGCAAATGCTGAAATTATTCCTGTCGGCACAACTGTTGTTAAGGGAGATTATTTTCACATTTATCTTAAAACCCTGAACGGAACTGCAATAACCAGTGAGGAAGTTTCATTCAGCGTTAACGGTAAAACTTACACCGCCAAAACCAATGGTGAAGGCAAAACAGGTTTTAAAGCTAATCTGGCTGCTGAAAAGTATTCCATAAGTGTAGCTTTTAGAGGCAATGACTATTTCAATCCCGCTTCTGTGATTGCTGAGGTAACTGTCGTTGAACCCGCTACAATAACTATCGGAAACACCAGACTTTTAAGCAATGGTTATTTGAGGATTTATTTAAAATGCAACAATCCAAATCTGATTTCTAAAAAAACTGTTAAAATCACCGTTGGAAGTAAAACATTTACAAAAACCTCAAATTCTGAAGGAATAATCGTATTTAAGCCGAATGCAGGTGTCGGAACATTTAAAGTAACCGTAACCTTCAACGGAGATTCGGATATGGGTGCGGCCTATGCCGAAAAAACAGTCACTGGTATTAAAGGGGATGTTAAAAATCCTTTAAAACAGAAAATTCCTTTAAAAAACGGTCTTCCGGATGTTGATTTAATGCCTGGCAGTTATGTACTGGCTGATGAAGACATGACATACACTCTCACCAAGGCACAGTACCGTGACGTAATCAAAAGGGACAGTTACTGTTTATATCTGAATAATAAACTGTCAAAATACACATTCTTCAAATCAAAATCAGAACCCAAACTCAATCATATAATCAAACGTGAAAAATGGAATGTGATTGAGCGTGCAGTAAATACAAAGATTGTCAAAAAGAACAAAAAAGGATACTGGCCAAGTAAAATTACCGTATCCCTAAAAGGCAAGTCCTATACTTACAGCGAAGTCAGAGATGAGCAGAATACAGGTTATACCTGCGGTCCGACATCCGCAAGTATGTGTACTCAGGTTTTAAGAAATTATTTCAATGAGAAATATATGGCTCAACTTGCCGGAACCAGTTCATATTCCGGCTCAAGCACAAGGGGTCTTAAAAAAGCCCTTGAAAAAAAGAATTTCAAATGCAGCATGTACTATAAAAAATCTTTTAATAAGGCTTTAAAACAACTTAAAAAAGGTGGATGTACTTTAGTTTTCCATACATGGAATCATTATGTGGCAATTTTAGATATAAGTAAAGACGGTAAGAAAGTTTTAGTTGGAAATCCTTCAGGAGATTATGATCACGGCAGTCATGCAATTCCAACCAACTGGCTAACAGTCAAATACATGAAAAAGAGGTTTAATAATTATGATACTTCGGGTCTGATTGTTAAACTTAACTATAACTTAAAAAAGGCCACTAAAAATAAGATTAATTATTTCTATTCCAGTTTCGGCACTAAATGGGTCCGGCAAAATACCGGTGAAAGAATCCCTCAAATTGGTTATTAGGGGTTTTTTCTAATTAATTATTAATATTATCTGTGTTTAATCGTTTCAGGTGAATTTCATGGTATCTCACAAAAAATTTTTAATTTTTTCATTAATTGTATTGTTTTTAAGCATGGCATGTGTTTCGGCAAATGATTCCAACTCAACCGGCATTGTTGAAACACAGGATATGCAAGTGCTTGAATTAAAAGAAAATAATGTTACTAAACTTGATGATATTGAAAACAGTATGGATAACAATTTAACTTATGAAAAAACAACTCCTTCTATCAATATCAGTTCAGATAAGGTAAATGCTAAAGACACATTGGAAATATATCTTCAAAACTCAACAGGAAATCCTTTAAACTCTAAAAAATTAAACATAACTCTCAACAATAAATTTTATTCACTTGAAACCAATTTCAGGGGAACTGTAAAGCTGCCGATTAATCTTGAAGCAAAAACGTATAAGTTAACGGTATCCTTTGCAGGTGATGACAACTACACTGCTGTTTCTAAAAATTTCAATATAAATGTCTATAAACTGAAAACTAAAATCACAGAATCTGCAAATTTCATAGTTAAAGGAAATTACCTGTATTTTTACCTCACTGACAGTAACGGCGATGCGGTTTCAGGAAAAAAACTCACAGTCAAATACAACGGAAAAACCTATACCAAAAAAACAAATTCCAACGGACGTATCGGACTTAAAATCAAATCAAAAACTTCAATCAGCATCAGATATAAAGGAGATAAGCAATACAAAGCTTCCTTTAAAAAATTAACCGTTCACGTTACCTCATCAAGGTCAATTAAAATTGGAAACTCAAGATTACTTACAAAAGGATATCTGAGAGTTTATCTGAAAGTAAACGGCAAAGCGGTATCTAAAAAAATTACTTTATATATCGGCAATAAAAAACTTACAAAAAAA
This sequence comes from uncultured Methanobrevibacter sp., assembly GCA_902782595.1. Lineage (GTDB taxonomy): Archaea > Methanobacteriota > Methanobacteria > Methanobacteriales > Methanobacteriaceae > Methanocatella. The sequence continues at coordinate 6,334 of CACZNW010000158.1, forward strand.
TCAAATTCCGAAGGAATAGCAGTATTCAAACCCAATGTCGGGGCAAATCATTACACAGTTAAAGCTAAAGTTGGAAAATATTACTCATCCAAAAATATCAGGTGTCATGAAGGTGATGTTAAAGACCCGTTAAAGGAAAGCATTCCCTATAAAAACGGCAAACCTGACATTGATTTAATGCCCGGAAGTTATGTGATGGGCGATGACAATGCCAAATACACCCTTAAAAAATCACAGTACCTTGAAGTTCTAAAAAGGGACAGTTACTGTTTGTTTTTAAACAGTAAATTAACCAAATACACTTTCTTTAAAACAAAAAGCCATCCCGGTTTAAATCACATTGTCAAACGTGAAAAATGGAATGTGATTGAAAGGGAAATTAATAAAAAACTTGTCAAGGCAAATAAATATAGTTACTGGCCGGGTAAAATCACAGTATCTCTTAAAGGCAAATCTTACACTTATCCTGAGGTTAGGGATGTTCAGAATACTGGTTATACCTGTGGTCCTGCATCCTGCAGTATGTGCAGTCAGGTATTGAAGAATTATGTGAGTGAAAGACATGTTGCAAAACTGGCCGGCTCCAAACCGATTGCCGGAACTTCATGTGATGCCATGCTGAAGGCTTTAAAGAAGGATAATTTTGTTTGCACATATTTCTATAAATCTTCTTTTAACAGTGCACTCAAGGAACTTAAAAAAGGTGGAGCGGCATTAATATTTCATGCAAACAATCATTATGTAGCTATTCTGGACATCAGCAGTAACGGTAAAAAAGTTCTGTTAAGCAATTCCTATGGAACTTACGACAATATTCCAACCAAATGGCTGAAAGTCAGTTACATGAAAAAGAAGTTCTCTCCACTTTGGGATGAAAGTTTAATTGTTAAACTTAACTATAAATTATCTAATTCCACTAAAAATAGTATAAACAGTTATTATACTAGTTTCGGAACCAATTGGAATAAACACAATACTCATCAGAGCATTGGAAGGGTTTAATTTAGGAATTAGATTAAATGATGTCTGTTTAATGAAATATATTTTTACAAGAATAAATTTAAGGAGGATTAATTATGAAATGTCCAGTATGTGGCCAATGGGTTGAAGAAGGTGAAGAATATTGTCCCAATTGCGGATATGATGTTTACTGTATAGATGAGTATGAATAGTAA
>CACZNW010000159.1 GCA_902782595.1 uncultured Methanobrevibacter sp.
AAAAAAGTTAAATACCAAATAATATCCGGAAACAGTTTAAAAAACAAATCAGTAAAAATTAAAAAATAAGTAAAAAACATTTTTTTTACCTATTAAATCTAACTAGGTGTTAAAATATGAATATTTGCAAAAATAATTTGATGATTATTTTATCCATTGTTTTAATATTATTTTTAAGTTTAAGTTGCACTTATGCTATTTCTGATTCCAATGAAACTGTTGAGTTAGAAAATGATTTATCAGATTTCAATTCAATAGATTCAGATTGTCAAAACACTGATTTTAATAATGATGATACAAGTTTAAATTCTGAGGATTTACAAGAAAATTTATTGGGCTCCAGTAATGATTCGGATGTTCTTGAAGCTCGTAGGTATGTGACTGTTGATAATTGGGATGATTTGAAAAAATTTGCTGAAGATGATGAAAATCTGTACACTATTACTCTAAAAGAAAATACAGTTTTTACACCTACTTCTCAAATTGTCTGCAATCAAAAAATTTCAATCCTTGGAAATAATGGTGTAGTAATAGGCACTAATGAGGAGTCTTCAGTTTCGGTTAGTCCGTTTGTTTTTAAGGCAGATGGAATAATTATTAAGGATATTGCTTTTAAGTATATTTCTTCCAGAGCAATATATATTAAAGGTAATGCAACTATCTCCACTTGTTCTTTTAATCATATTGGAGGTAATTCCATTTGTCTTGATGGAGGTCATGTAAATGTTTATGACTGTAATTTCACAAATGGCGGCCAGGCCATTACAATATCTGGTAACGAGCATACGGGTCCTTATTATTCCTTTATGAATATATATAATTCAAGTTTTATTAATCTTAAAACGGGGGATGTAGGATACGCTGGTGCCATATGTAATTCTGGGCAGTTATTATTAGTTAATTGTAGTTTTATTAATAATAGGGCAGGTACTTGGGGAGGTTGTATTGCTTCCAATCCTACAACAAATATTACCATTTACAATTCTACTTTTGAAAATAATGTTGCCGGATGGAATGGTGGTGCCATAAGTACATATAGTTATCTCCAGGTTTACAATACAATATTTAGGGGCAATAACTGTACTACCAATTATGGTGGAGGTGCTATTTTTGCTTTAACTTATGTTTCTGATGCGCATCTTTGGATTGTTAATTCAACTTTCGAAAATAATATTAATACGTGTTTTGAGACAAGTACTATATCCACTGGTTTTTTAGGTAAAGGTGGAGCAATTTCAATTGGGGATTCAAGTACTTTAGATGTTTATAATTCCACTTTCATTGGTAATCTTGCAGCCAATGGTCTTGCAATATGTTCATCCGGATATGAAGGCTATGGGGATCCTACAACCGTAATTGGTGGAAATACATTTATTAATCAAACTGGAGATTCTGAAACATTGATGGGTAAAGCAACTGTTTATGGAAATACTTTCATTAATTCAAATGTTCATTATAATCTAAACAGTAGGTATTCAGTATTTTATTTGGGCCAATCCAGTTCTATCAATATTAATCTGGAAAATCCTTCATATTATGATTCTGATTTGTTAAGCAGAACTAACTTCACATTATTCATCAAAAATCCTGATGGCAGTGTGGTTACTGTGAAAATCAAAGGTGATGAGACTTATAAATTCACTCCATCTATTGCGGGAAAGTATACTTTTTATACTGAGTCCTCATCTTTTTCTAAAAGAAGTAGTAATTTAAGTGTAGTTGTTACTAATCTTGAAAGTCCTGTTATAAATGATGATAATTTTGCAGATTATTTTGAAAATATTAATGATTGGAAATCCAGTTATTCAACTTACAGGTTTAAAAACAATTTAATTTATAACAATACAATTTTTTTAGGTTCGTTAACTAATAAAAATATTATCTTTAATCAGAAATTAAATATTGTCGGTAAGGAAGATAACTGTATAACAGACTGTACAATTAAATTGTCTTCCACAGCATCTGGTTCTCTAATCAAAGGTTTGAATATTAAAGCAAATGCTGGATCAAAATCTTATATTGGTTACTCTTATATTGTTTTAGAAAAGGGAATTAAAGACATTAATTTAATTGATAATAATATTTTTATTGATAGGGCAGGTAGAATTATCAGTGCTATTGAATTAATTTCAGAGGATGATGCAATTTCAAATATCTCCATTTCTAACAATAATATTGTAATTAATTCCAGTGGAGAAAATGTTTACGGTATTTATTTATCTTCCAGTAAAGCAGAATCTTTAAATAAAATCAGCATTGTTGGAAATAAGATTTTCATTAATGGTACTGAACATATTGAGGCTATTTATCTTTATAAAATAAGCGATTCAATTGTAAAAGATAATGTAATTGGAATTTCTGCAAATGGCAGTGAGGAAATCATTGATGCTTACGGAATTAATGCATACGGTATTAGCGGTGTAAATGTAACCAATAATATTGTCAGCACAGAAAGTTCCCGGGCTGCTTATGGTGTTACATTATCTGAAAGCAATAAAGTGAATGTTCTGGATAATGAAATCAATGCGGATGGTATAAGTGCAATCGGTCTTGGCTTGACTGGCAGTTCTTCAAAGGATATTAATTTAATGAACAATGATTTGACAGTTAATGCTGGTGATTATTCTTCAATAGGTACTTATGATGATAAGTTCGGCACAGGGGCTAATGGTATTGTTGTATCTGATGGTGCTAGTGCTAATATTTACAATAATAAGTTAGAAGGTAATGCCAGTTCCATGAATACTGCAGGCGCAGGTAAAATTACCAACAGGCCAACTGTTGATCATGAACCAACTATCGATAAGGTAATCACTAAATTTTCCTATACTCCAATTACTGTCTTTGCAGCTGCAAACATTGGGGAAAGTAATAATATTTACTTTAAGGTTAAATTGTTGGACAATTCTAATAATGTCATTAAGTCAAAAACTGTGATTATCAGAGTTGGTGGTGTTGATTATAAGGTCAGTACTGATTTGAATGGTATTGCTCAGTTAAGGGTAAATCTTCCTGTTGCAGGCACTTATGGATTTTCTGTTCGTTTTGATGGTGATGACTACTACAAAGCTTCTTCAGGCAATTATAATATTGCTGTAAAGAAAAACACTGTTAAAATTACTGTTAAAACCAAAAAAGTTAAAAAATCCAAATCCAAAAGGACAGTTAAATTTGTATTTAAAACTTCTAATAATAAGATTTTAAAATCCAAAAAGGTTAAATTAACCATCAATAAAAAGACATACACTGTCAAGACCAATAAGAAAGGTATCGCTACCTTTAAGGTTAAGTTGCCTAACAAAAAGAAAAGCTACAAATATAAACTGGCATTTGCAGGAGATAAAATGAATTCTGCCAAATCCCTGTCTGGTAAACTTAAAGTATATTAAAAAATTGAATTTTATGGTGAATATTACTATTCACCCTTTTTTTATATTAAAAACTATTTTTTTGGTAATGTGTTATTACTTTAAATTTGAAATCTTTTGTTGTTGTATCATTCTATTTTTTTTTTGAGAATGTGCTGGTAAATGAACTTGTCAAGTACTCATGGAAAATATATATTAATTTAAACTTATAAATATTAAAATAATCTTAATCAATTAAAGATTTGAAAATATGATGAAACATAAGTATTTAATTATATTTTTACTGGTGATAATCTGTTTAACTAGTCTTAATCAGATTTATGCAGTAGGTGAGGATAACCAAACATTAACTGATGATACTCTCCTAGCTACGGCTATGGATGATTTTGAATTAGGCGATGATTATTTAACATCTGATAATATGAGTGCAGTATCTGAAAATCAGAAAACCGACACCAAATTAAGTACTGACAATTCACAAAAAATTTATTATCAGGATGAAATCGATTACAGTGTTAATCTGCTTGATGCGAATAATGCTTCATTGAGCAATCAAAGATTAATCCTTGAAATTTCAAATGGTACATTCACTAAAAGTTATGATGGCATAACTGGTGAAAATGGAACTGCTGTGTTTAAAATCCAGTTAAATATTGGAACATTTATAGTTAAGGGCAGTTATAGTGGAAATGATGATTATAATCCAGCTGTTTTAAATGAAAAATTAACTGTACTTCCAACAATTGAGTCCAGTGATTTGAACATATATACTTTTAAAAGGGAACCGTTTGTCGTAACTGTTTTTAAAAGCAATGGTGAGTATAGTGAAAATACCAAAGTCCGTTTCACGGTTGGCGGGAAAACATATGATGCTGTAACCGATTATTTTGGAAAAGCCGAATTGAATGTTAATCTTGATCCTGGCACATACAATATTAAGACAACAGCAAACGGATGCACTGTGGAAAATAAAATTGAGGTTATCAACAAGGCATACACTATCAATAGAAGAAATTTCTACATGTATTTCAACAGGGACGGGGTGCTTAAAGAGGAATACTCAAATGCAGTGCTTAAATTTGACGGAACTTTTGACGGATACGGCGTAATAACCATTAATGCACCAGCATATATTAAAGGGACCAATACTAAATTTATAAACACTGTTTTTCATTTGAACAGCAATGACATAACATTGGATAATGTTAACATGTATCTGACTGATTCTTTTGAGGATAATGAATATGAAGGTATTCTTATTGATGGAAATGGTGTTACAGTATCCAATGTATTCATGAATATCAGTGCCACTGATAAAAAAACGCTCGGAATCTTTTCTTATGGTGATATGGACAACACTTTATGCAACCTTAAATTAGTCAATAATACTGTGATTTTCAATGCACAGGGCAACGGTTCATATTATTGGGGTGTTGCACTTACTTATACTGATGATGCATTAATATCCGGCAATAACATAACCTGTTCAATGCCTTTGAGAAGTGTTAATTGGGATGGTGGATTTTATGGTGGAATCAGCAGCGATTCCGTTGCGGGCGTTGCCATACAGTCCTCAGAGAATTTAAAATTTCAGAATAATTATGTCAAAGTTACCGGTAATTCAAATCAGGATGGTTTTCCCACATTGGATGCGGTTCTCATTCATTCATGCGATAATGCAATAATATTCAATAACACTATCATTGAAGAGGATTTCAATACTCCAAACGGAACTGATAATTACCTGTATGCGTTGGATGTTTACCTCTCCAATAATGTGAGTGTTTTATCTAATCAGATTCATCTCAATACTACTGGTGGTAAACTGGCTGCAGGAACTGCATATGGCATACAGGTGTCTGGTCCAGCTTCAAATTTCGTTATTGCATATAATAATATTTCAACTGTTAACAACGGTCCGAATATTGGTATATACTCACAGAATTCTGAGGGGGATACCACTCTTTTCATATTCAGCAATACCATTAATGTAACAGGTCTTGCAGGAGAACATAACTGGGCATTGGTTGCAGGAATTGAAGTTCAGGATACCAATGATACCATCTGGAACAATACGATTGAGGTTCACAATCGCGCCAACTCCACAACCGGAAACGCCTATGGAATAAGCTATTCACAGAACACTTCCAGTAATCATACATATAATATTCAATATAATAAAATCAAAACAGACAGTAATTATGGCGTATATATTAATGCTGGCGGAACAATTAAAAACACTACAGTTTCGAATAATGTTATTGTTACAAAGAATCATAAAGGTGATGATGCAGTCTATGTTAGGGGTGATGACAATTATGTTGGGGGAAATACCGGTGATGAATCATCTAATGTGGCTAGAGTTCCACAATGGCTTGCAAATGTATTAAAGCTCATGAATGCATTGAATTCAAAAGGAACCGGACATTCAAACAGTACTGGAAACGGCACGGGAATTATAGATAGCGGACAAAATCAGGGCATTGCAGATAATGGGGGAAGTAATATTCTGCCTTTTAATGGTAATGGAGATAGTAATGGAACCTCAACTTCAAATACTCACCACTCAACTCAAAATTCAGATAATGACCATGCTGCCAATGTTAAGTCCTCACAGGGAAGTGAACGGGAAAATTCAAATCCAGGATTGTCAGGAAATCCTATTTCAGGTCAGTCTTCATCAGGTGCAGGGTCCAGTGGATCAGTGGATGATGTGGTGGCATATGAAATTGAAAAATCCATCATTGATGCAACTACTGATAATGTTCTTTCAATTGTTATAGCTATTGTTGCAGTTCTTTTGCTGGCTATTGGTTACAGAAGACAAAAAAATAAAAAGTAAATTATTTTAGTTATAATCTATTTTTTTTCATTTTTTTATAACATTATATGGTAAGTGAATTGATTACATAATCCTTGAAGTTAGTGTTAATTAAATAAAAATTAAATTCAAATTACTAATTTTAATGATGTGCCTTTCACATTAACGGAGAGGTTTTCATAAATCAACATCGTTTTTAACTCAACAGTATACATCAAATACTTTTCATATATGGTCTATTTTTTTGAGATTTACTGTGGATGGTAAATTACTATTTATCGTCCAAATGGTGACAACATGTTATCATCTACTTTTCCAGATAACTTTTTATCAGCAAATTGTTGATGGTAATGTAAATTCTTTTTTTATTACTTTTTTTATTATATTATTTATATAAAATAAATAATAAATTATTGTATATGAC
>CACZNW010000160.1 GCA_902782595.1 uncultured Methanobrevibacter sp.
ATAATATACCAGTCTAGTTCTACAGTATTTGCATCTAATTGCATTTTCAGGTATTTCTTTATTGCATTTAGGACATTTAATTGTTTTTTTAGGAGGGGAAGTTGTGGTTTTCAAATTTTCCCAGTCTATCGGTTTTCTTTTCTTCTGTGATTGTATGAAACTTAATCTTTTTTTAGCAGCGTTTGAAACCTTTGAATCGCTTTCATTATAATTATATTCAGAAATCCTTCTTAAAACATCTTCATTATCAATTTTTTTAATTGCTGCAATACGGACGGCATCACTCTTATCTGTTTTGGCTATGTAATTTAAAACATTTTTATCCTTAATTTTTCCAACTGCATATAAACGAACCTGAATGTGACCTGCCTTCTTGACAACATTTCTTAAAATGGACAAATTATGAATCTTTCTGGCGGCTTTTTTACTAACATTGTCATTAGAATCATTTATGGCGATATTCGCTAGAATCTTATCGTCGTCAATTTTGTTAACGGCTTCTCTTCGAACACGCCAGTCCTTATCCTTTTCAGCAATATTTTTTAGTAATGATTTGTCATTAATTTTTTTAACGGCCTCACAACGAACCCCGTAATCATAATCCTTAGAAAGTTCAATTAAAACATCCTCGTCATCAATATCTTTAATTTGTTTTCTGAGAGTATGGGGTTGGAACTCAACTCACCAACATCCATAATACTGTCCTTTTTAATTCTATTATTGGCAAGTTCACGCACTTCATGATGAGAAGCATTATCCGCAATATCCTCTAAAACGGCTTTGTCAGTAATACGTTCAACACAATATATGCAGGTATCAACATAAGAACCATTTTTGGCAATATCTGCTAAAACGAAAACATCTTTAACACTATCCATTTTATCGACAGCTTTCTTTGAAATAAAATCCTGACAGGTTTTGGCAATATCTGCTAAAAGAGAAATGTCCCTATGGCTGTTCATTTTACTAACGGCAGTTTCGGCAACCCCCTGTCCTCGGGTTTTTCTAGCAATGTCTGCTAGAAGTTTCGAGTTATTAATCCTGCCAACCGCTTCCACGCCCACTTCCTCACGTGATGCATTAATGGCCACATCAACTAAAATGGATGTATTACTAATCTTTCTAACGGCTTGCTTACACTCAGAAGCACCTTTTCCATTCTTGGCAACAATGGCTAGAGCTGATTCATCCTTAATTCCCGAAAATGCATATCTGTAATCATCATGACGATTTATATTTATAACAACATCCGCCAGGATAAAGTCATCACTAATCTTTTCAGTGGCTGCTTTACGAATGTATGGATCTCCATCATTTTTAGCTATATCTGCTAATACAGACTCATCACTGACCTTTGAAATAGCGGTAAGTTTAACCATCTAGTGGTTATCATTTTTAACTACCTCTGCTAAAACAGATTTATCATTAATCTTTTTAACCGCTGCATCACGGACTTCATAATCAGAATCATTTTTAGCAATTTCTGCCAGTATTTTCTGGTCATCCAATTCCTGCACTGCTTTAATCCTTTAGTTTGGATTTTTATGCTGCCATTTAGGCTTATTGAATCTATCAAATATTCCCATATAAATCACAATAGAAATAAAAATCTTAATTACTCCATTTACGACTTAAATCTTTATCATTAAATATTACTTTTTCAGCACAATCATCATACTGTGAAACCTGAGATACTCCCTTTTCAAACCATTTCAAGCACAAATCTTTACTTGGAACATAGTTCTGACAATTCAAATGAATATTGTTTTTACAATTATCACATTGATTATCTGTTCCGGTTTTGTTTTTACAGTATAACTTATCCTCTTGTGTGAAACGATATTCACAGTCCCTGAATATAATATCACTCATTTTAAATCAACCCCTTTTTTTTAATTATTTCGCATTTTTTTCTAAAAATTCAGATTAACCTTTATAAACACTTATTATTAGCCACTTAGCTCTTTTATTCTTTCTATCTGTTCAAGATTGCTTTCAATGTCTTGTTTGACGGACACTGAATGAGCCATTACTATTAAATCTCTGAACACTCTTGAAATCTTATTAAAATCAAATCCATCAAATGAATCCGCTTCATTTATAATGCGGATATACTTTCCCTTAACAGATATTGCTATTTCGTCGCTCAACATTCGGAATTCAAAGCAATTGGTAAAGTTCTCCTTCAACAGAGAATATTCATAGAGAATGCTTTTTAAAAATCCTTCAATATTTGGAATATCAGATTGCCTGGAGTAATCACGTGTATCAAATTCATCGAATTTTATCTTAAGGGACCCGTATAATGAATTAAAATCATCCGGATTAATATCATTACTGATTACCTCATCACCGTCCATTAAAAATTCGAATAATTTTCCACCAGCATGTCCGCCAGAAGAAACATCAGATTCCTCTTCGATATCATCATCCGTTTTGAAATCCGGATTGCCATCCATGTTATATAATTGACCAACAATATACTCCAATTTAAGGAAATTATTATTTAATAAAGCCAACTGCCCCTTTCGAATCAGCTCCTCCGCCATGCTTTGATTTGCAAATTCCCCTGAATCGGCCAATTCCAGGAAAGAAAACTTAATAATCTTGGCATTATGGATTGAGGAAAAAATTAATTTTAGCCTGTCGGTAACCTTTAAAAGCAACTTATAATCTTTGGTTTTGACAGCATCATCATACTTTCCTTTCATATCTTCATACCATGATATGATTTCGGGATCGGCATCATTGATATCTGATTCTATTAGAGTGATTAATTGGTCCGCTTCCTCTATAAGTTCATTCCAATTTTGCAGACTTTCAGAATCTTTATTATTTTCACAACCGCCATCAACATTAATTTTTGAGAGATCTGCTTTTTTGAATGCCTTTAGGCAATCCCCCTTATAATCCTCATCGCTTAAAGAATGTTTAAAAATAGCATGTTTGTTGCTTAAACGCAACCTTAAACCTGGCGGCAATTTGGCATCTTCAAGATAAATGGGAGTAATGTCAATTTTTTCTTCCAGTGCAAGTTTTATTTCATCCTGGACATTAGTGGATGCCATGGAATTTTTTGAAATGAAAACAATCAATAAAGAGCAACCCAATAGGGCCATAGCTATTTCATCATCCCATTCCTGACCGGGCGTCAATCCGTCATCATACCAGATGGGATATCCCTCGTCATGAAACCTTTTGATTTCCGGAAATACCAAATTCCTATCCTTATGAGCATAACTTACAAAAATATACTTTTCATCACCTTCATAAGCCACAAATGGCCTTTTTATATTTTCACCCATTGACATCTTCCTCCACTAATTACAATGTTAACTTTTTTGACATAAATAATTATCTTAAGACAAAATTAACTCATCCAGAACAATATATAATCTACAAATATTGAGGAGCCTAATTTTCAGTTTCAAGATACAATGACGGAGATTCATTTGAACCTCTCCGGTTTAAAAAAGTGGAGAATTCTTGCATAATATGTTAAAACCATCAAATAGTGATGAAGGATATACCATAAAAGATGTGCAAGAATTAATTTATGGTTTATTCAAAATAAAATTTAGCTACAATCACACATGGTTCATAGCAAGGAAAAAACTTGGATTGAAGTATGGAAAACCTTTTATTAAATATAATGCCCGAACTGAAGAA
>CACZNW010000161.1 GCA_902782595.1 uncultured Methanobrevibacter sp.
AATTAGGCGATTTAGATTTAAGAAAGACTATACCCTATAGGGTATACTCAAATTAATCCAAATCCCAGAAGTTTTTGAAAGAGCCAATTAAAAACAAAATTGATTTGAAAATTTAAAATTAATATGGTGAATCATTTCTAGAGATACTGTCTTTAATTTTACCGTGTGCCTTCGGATAAAATCCGACATCTGCGGATAATTTCCTCATGTTTTCAAGTATTTCATTGGTTGGAATTGATAAAGGACAGTTCAGTGTACATAATCCACATAGAGTACACATATAAAGACCTGAATTAAAACAGGTTTCATCATTTTCTATGAATCTGGACATTGCAACTCCTCTGCCTCCAAGGTAGTTATTGAATCCGAATTCATTTCCAACGGCATTATAAACCGGACAGTGAACAATGCAGTTTCCGCAACCTATGCAATAGAGACATTCTTCTATTGCCTCGCTTCTTCCGTTGTCGAGAAATATCACAACAACCCTTTCGGCACCATACATGTTTTTTATGAGTTTTTTCTCGATGTCCGCCGTTTTGGACGGTCCGGATATTACATTCATATATGAAGTCACATAGTTGCCTGTGGCAAATATTGTTTCAAGTTTTACAACAGAGATTGCGTCCTCCAAAGTAGGTACAATTTTATCGATTCCAGCTACAATTATATGCAAATCTTTTAGTGAAACTATTGAAATATTACCCTCATTGTGCACCATTACGCATGACCCCTCTTCGGATGCTATTGCATTGGCTCCACTTATACCTACCGCCGCATTTTTAAGGCGGTTTAGAACATCACTTCTGACTGCCTTCATAATCTCTCGAGGTTCTGAACTGACATTAACATCCAGTGAATCATTAACTATACGCGCAATTTCATCCACATTTAAATGTGAAGCCGGTCCTGTCGGATGAACCGGTTTGTTGTCTGTTTTTTTAAGCTGTAAAATACGATCTCCCAAATCTGTTTCAACAACTTCGGCATTAATATGGTTTTTTAATCCAATTTCATTTAGTGTGTTTGATTTGGCCTTGGCAATAACTTTGGCACCATACTCCTCAATTAACCCGTCAATAATGGCCAGTGCATCAGCTGAGGTTTTTGCAAATCGGCATTCAATTCCGTTTTGTGCAAATGACTGCCTTACCTGTCTTAAAAGTTCTTCATAATTTTTAACTGAAAATTCTTTAATTTCCCCAACACGTTTAACCAGCCTTTCAGTTGAATGACTGTTTTTAATGGAATCCGATCTGACTTTAACTGTATTGAAAGATTTCCTCATGGTTTCAAGTTCACTTTCCTTCATTTAAACCACCGTATTTTATTAAAAATTCAGTTAAATCAATTACTTCAAATTCATCATTTTCCAGATTGAGCCTGCAGAAAGGACATGCCGTAACCAGTGTTTTACAACCGGTAGCTCTAGCCTGACTGATTCTTGATTTTGCCATCTGCGAAGCAATACTGGGATAGGCTGACTTTACGCCACCGCCTGCACCACAGCATAGACTCTCCTGGTGATTGTTTTCCATTTCAACAAGATTTGCCGCAGATTCTATGACCTTCCTTGGTTCATCAAAAACATTGCAGTGACGTGCCAGATGACAGGAATCATGATAGGTAACATTTAAATCCTGCTTGACCGGATTTAATCTATTATCTCTGATTAACTCATCCAAAAGCTGTGAGATATGAATTACATTCAAACCTTTATAGTCTTCCTTTAGAGTTTTATAGCATCCCGCACAGGATGTGATGATTTTTTCGCTTTTTAGAAGGTCTGTGTTTTTTTCAATCTGTTTTTGTGCCTCTTTTTCAAAACCGGTTCTAAGTAAGACTGATCCGCAGCATTTTTCATCTTCAAGAATATGATAATCGATACCTGCAAGAGTCAGCAATTCTTCAGTTGCCCGGGCAATGCCAGTCTGTTTCTCTCTTGCTGTGCATCCTCTAAAATAAAGCATTATTCATCCTCTTCATCATCAAGAGCAATTTCATTGTTTAAGGCTACTTCCTTTACGATTTTATTTATCTGTTCATTCAGTATATCGATTTTATTGAATAGTCTGAAAACAATGTAAAACAGCACTACGAATACAACAATAATGATAAAATCCAATCCACGAGTTATACCAAACAGACTTGCAAAACGCTCACTGAATTTAGGGAATATTGAAAATAAAATAACAAAAAGCCACAATACAGTCCACAATATTACAGTACCCAATGACTGTTTTTCTTTTAAATATCTGTAAACAAACCACAATATTGCCAATAGTGCAAATATTGGAAATAATATTGAATATAATAACATTTAATCACCTTAAAACTGATGTTTTATCATTTGAATAAGTATTTTAATTGCTTCTTTGACATTAGTTCCTTTAGCCTGAGTTTCTGGAGTATATATTGTTTTAATTGGAACTTCCGCAAATGGAATGTTGTTGTCATTTACTTCACGTATGAATTCTGATGAAATAAGATATCCTCTGGCATTTATCTCAATTTTTTTTAAAGCGTCTACAGTTATTGCCCTAAAACCAGTCTGTGAGTCGCTGACATCCACCCGGTAAAATATTCTTGTTAAAATATTCATGACGGAATTTGCAAATCTTCTGCTGAAAGGCATGTCTTTCAGAGGCCTTACTCCAATTACTGCCTGTGCCTTTCCACTGACCAGCGGTTCGATTACATTATCCAAATCATCAGCGGAATGCTGTCCGTCAGAGTCCATACTAACAACATATTTTGGATTGAATCTGAAAACCGCATCAAAACCTGTTTGAGTTGCAACACCCACCCCCCTGTTAATCATGAGAGAAAATATGTGAATATTGTTTGGATATTTCTTTTTGGATTCCATGATGACTTCTAGGGTATTATCTGAAGATCCATCATTAACAATGACCATATTATATCCTTTTTGAGCAATTTCTTCAATAACCGGTTGAATTCTGGTTGCTTCGTTATATGCTGGAAGAACAACATATGTCGCCCGTTTATCCTCATTTGAAATTTCAACACTCATTTTACACCTTATTTATAATGGTCCTGCATCCTCTTTTCCTTCGCGCATTCCCATTCCTGCCTCTTTTCTCATTGCTTTTCTGTGATACATCATTTTAATTAAGTTTTGTGCATGTTCCCGTGCCCTGTTTTCTGCGAGTTTTGCAAGTTCAACCGGGTCTTCCTCTTCGTCTTCGTGGACAAACACCTCCAGTATATGAGTATTGGTCATCAGTTGTGCATTAATTAATCCGGTTGATGCTTCATGAGCACACATCTTATCCTTTTCCATTGGCCCAGGCATTCCAAGAGCCATTACAATATCACAGTTTTCCTCTTCAATGAGGATTTTAGCTGTTACCGGCAAGTCTTTAACGCCAGGTACAGTTTCGCGTATGATTTTTAAATCATATGCATTCTTTTTTAGCTCGTCTATGGCTGCAGAAGCCATGTCAAATCGAGCAAATGTTGTATCACAAATTCCAATCCTCATGTAAATTCACCTTAAAAAAAGATATGTTAATAATAATATAAATGTTTAATTGAAAATTTAGTTTTTAATAAAAAATAGTAAAAAATAAAGATAATCAGTTTTTAAGAAGTTTTAAAAATTTATCTTTTGCTTCATCAATAGTTAACGGATAATCGTCCTGCATATCAAAACCTTCTTCTTCAAGCTGCTGAAACAGTTCTGTGACAATAGGTACTTTTAGATGGGCCTGCTGTAATATTTCAGGTTTTGCAAAAATTTCTTTAGGAGTGCCTTCACCGATTAGCTGACCGTCAACCAGAACAAATACCCTTTGAGCATAATTGGGAACAAGGTCAACTTCATGTGTTGAAATTATAATTGTAATTCCTTCATCATTAAGCTCCCTTAACAGTTTTGACAAGTCAACCACACCCTGAGGGTCAAGACCCGCTGTCGGTTCATCCAGAACCATGATTTCAGGTTTCATTGCAAGAATACCTGCAATTGCAACTCTTTTCTTTTGACCTCCGCTTAAATGATGGGGAGCGGTTTTTTCATATCCGGTCATTCCAACACGAGCCAGAGCATATTCAACCCTATCCTGAACCTCTTCCATGGGCAGTCCCAGGTTGAGAGGTCCAAATGCAACGTCTTCCTCAACAGTCGGAGCGAAAATCTGGTCATCGGGATTTTGAAATACGATTCCCACTTTTTGTCTGAATTTAAGTAAGGATTTTTTATCGTATTTTAACTCTTCACCATCAATTAACACCTGTCCTTCATCAGGTTCATAAATACCGTTCAGATGAAGAAATAAAGTGGATTTACCGGCACCGTTTTTACCTAAAAGAGCAACCATCTCTCCTTTTTCAACTTTTAAACTAACTCCTCTAAGTGCCTGATAATCAGAGTTATAAGAATATTTAATATTTTTTACTTCTAACATGTTAATCCTCCTTTTTTCGCGGTTCATAAATAGGAAGTTCACCGGAATATCCTCTTGAATCCAATGCAAACTGTAATGTTTCACTTTTATCAAGAGATCTTAAAAATATTGTACTTGCAAGAGCCCCCAATGATTTGAATGATGTCCAGTAAGTGTTATAACCTAATCTGGAATCTTGTGCTTTTCGCATGGTGTCGATTTCATTTAGGAATATGAATATGGTATTGTACATTAAAAGGGCAATTTCTATTAAGATTTTTGGAACATACATTCTTCTCAAACAGTTTAAAATCTTTGCGATAGGTGTTGTGAGGGCTAAAAATCCCAGACACGGCAAACAAGCCAGTACACGCATAAATGTATAAACCGCATAATGAAAAGAATCGGTAGTTACTACAATGCCGAATATTCCAGTTTCATAAATAACCTGTCCGCTTCCAAAAAACAACAACAAAAAGATACATGTTATAACAAGAAATGCCATCGGAAGTGATAGGAATTTTAAATAAGATTTGAAACTTATTTTTGCAATTGCCAGTATGACAATAGACATTACTATAAAGATGATTACATCAAAATACAGGTTATCAAGTGCTAATGTAACAATCAACAGTATTATTGTTAAAAATAATTTAAAATAAGGGTTTGTTTCAGTTAATTCATTGTGATGTGCAATATAATCCATATCAAATTTCATAAAATCACTAAATCTCTAAAAAAAGAAAAAAAATAATAAAGAAGAGTTTATTCTTCTTTACCTTTACCTCTCCAATAACCAAATGCATAACCAATAATTATTGCACCTATAGCAGCCTGAAGAGCGAATAATAAACTTTCTATTTCACCACTAGGTGGTTCCCATATTGATGAAAACCAAGGAGTGAAACCTGATTCTTCAATAGCTTCACCTGCTGCATCATCTGCTCCACCAAAGTATCCGTCATCTTCTCCATGACCGCTGAACATTATTAATGGTGCAATAAATAATATAATACAAATTACTGCTAAAATAATTAAACTTGATGTTTTCATATTTATCACCTTATGCTTCATTAGGAGCTAATGCATTGAGTTTATTTAATAATTTTGGTTTGTAAGCTTTTAATCTGTCCCATATAATTACGGTTAAGATACCTTCACCAATAGCTAATGGTACTTGAGTTACTGCGAAAATAACTAAGAATTTCATTAATGCTTCACCAAAGGTAGGAGCAGGGAATGCGAAAGCTAATTGGAATGAAGTAGCTACATAAGTTAATAAGTCTCCTAAAAATGCTGCAAAGAATATGGCAATAGTAGAAGATACATTAGCTTTTGTTAATCCTTTATATACAATCCATGCGACAAATGGTCCGACAATACCCATTGAGAATATGTTTGCACCTAAAGTGGTTAATCCACCGTGAGCAAGTAAAAGTGCCTGGAATAAAAGTACAATGGTTGCAAGTACTGCAGTTACTGCAGGACCAAATAATGCTGCACCTAATCCGTTACCACAAGGGTGTGAACAACTTCCAGTAACAG
>CACZNW010000162.1 GCA_902782595.1 uncultured Methanobrevibacter sp.
AACACCAGTTACATAATAAACCTACGATTTTTAAATCATCTGCCATCAAACCACCTCTTATAATTCTGTTTTTTCTGGACTGTATAACGGAGGTCTGATATCATCACTTACTCCAGCTACATAACCAGTTCTATTATAGTATTTCTTCTGTAATTTGTCAAAAATTAATGAAACAGGAATGTCCATCGGACATACATCCTCACATTGTCCACAGTCGCAACAACTGAAGCTCATATAGGATAATCTTACTCCCTGGAATGCTATTGGACTTGGCGGAATATTTGCTTCATCTTTAAAGTAGGGTTTGTTTAATTCACAGTTTTCAAAGCACCAGCAGATTGGGCAAATATCACGACATGCGTAACAGCTAATACAGCGACTCCATTCATCCATTTCGCGGACTGTAGGATAAATTGCATCCTGATTCTTTTTAGACATTTTAATCATGATGTTTTCAACTTTTTCCCTTGCTTCAACCGCTGAGGAACTTGGATTTTTAGTTTCAAGAATTCCAGCTTTTTTTGCCCCGTCGATTAATTCCTGACCTTTTTCATCGTTGATTTCTATGAATGTCCATCCATCTTCTGCACCCCAGTTTCCACAGGCAATGTTTGCTTTTCTTGGAATTTTCACATCACATCTCTGGCAGTTGTTACGGCGACCGTATCCTTCTTCTTCAAGGTCGTGGATTTTTACCGCTTCTTCGGAGCCGTCTGCAAGTTCTATTATGAATTTACCTTTATCGATTTCTTCACTTACAACATCATCAGGGTCTGCTTCGTAGAACAGGTCAATCATTTTTCTGCCGCTTATCGGAGATACCGTTCCCCCACAGTTTAAACCAATTAAATAAATGTTATCCTTATTGATTTTGTGTCTTGTTATCAGTTCCTGTGTTGCTCTCACATCACACGGTTTGACTGTGATTGCAACTTTCTTGTCAAATAAGTATTTTTGAACAAGGTCTCCAATCATTGTTGGAGCACAATGGTAAGATCCGGCTGTTTTTAATAAATCATCAGATTCAGTGATAAATACCGGGGTTGCGTCATATACATCATCCTGAGGACTTAAAGCTAAAACTCCATCAACAATTCCTTCATCAAGCAAATATTTAAGAATACTTGTTACAGCTCCCCCACATTCACCGGCGGCGTGAATATCATCATTTTGAGATTTTGCTAAAACATAACTCATTTTATTCTCTCCATTTAGTTTAATTTCTCAATTATTTCAATTTCACTTAGATTATCTGATTCAATTACCTGAGTGAAATTTTGAGTTTCCCCCATTGCATTTACAAAAGATCCGTCCTGTTCCAGCCATGTTTTAATTGGAATAACAATATCTGAGATTTCTGTGGTATTGTTTTGGCATGCTGCCAAAGTAATGATTTTGGATATCTTTGTAAAATCATAGTCAAATTCATCGACGATATCATCATTGAAAACTAATAAAACTTTAGTATTGTCCAATAAATCTATCATTTCTTCCTCTGATTTTGAATCAGTGATATTGAATGCACCTTTTGTATTGGATTTACTGAATACCGGTAAAAGTTTACAGTTAACTGATTCCAGTTTATCCAAATCTTCCCGACAGTCAACATAATTAAATACTATTACTGATGAATCATCTATTTCACCACCAAGTTTATCTAAAAACTCCTGAAGTGAAGATGTGAAAGTTTCATCCGCAATATTGAATGTAAGTGCATTTTCATTTTTGCTTAAAGCATATATTTTAGCGTTATTCTGTTTTGCATGCACAATTCTTCTTCCGATTAATGGATTTTCATATAATAAGTCCCCAATTACGAAGACCTTGCTTGCACCTGCAACATCGTCATAGGAGGCAACATCACTGAAATCCTTTAAATTATCTGCATAAAATGCAATATTGTAATTTTTAGATTCAGCAAAATTTTTTATTGCTTCAATTTCTTCCATAGTATTATTACCTGAACAAATTACAGTCACATCAGATGCATCGGCGGAGTCTAATTCCTTTGATGCATCAATTATTGCTTTTTCAATATCCACTTCAGTTTTGGATATGCTTGCTTTCTGGAATCTGTTTTGATAACAATCAATTGATTTTCTTCCATTTAAACAGTTCTTTCCTGCATTCACAGGATGTCTTTTATAAGGAAAAGTTCCTACTATTTCTCCATCATTTATAACAACATTAAGACCGCATCCCACACTGCAGAACGGACATAATGTGTGCTTAATTTCCAACATATACAATCACCAAAAATTAGTTATAGAGAGTATTTGGAATATGTTCACTGCCTAAATTAGAATATTCATTCTCTGATAAAATATGAACAGATTCGCGAGTTATAGAAATCATATCCATTAGAACATTACATGCATGATAAAAGACTACCTGAGAAACTTCCTCTTGGACGAATTCCTCAAATATGTCTAATTTTACAATCCCTTCAACTTTGAAGTTCAGACTGAAATTTTGACATGACTTTAGGACAATGTTAAAATTTACTTCATCCTGATCTGTGATGGTATATTCAACAAACCAGTCGACATCCAAATTCAAGCTGGTATTTTTGGGATTTGTGTCATCTCTAATCAATCCAATTTTTTGCATATAAATTTCCATCAATACTCCCCACACTAGTTAATAACAATTCAGTTAAATTATTAAATTAGACATCTAATTAAATAATCTAGATTATTGTTAAGAGTAATAAACATATAAATGTTTTTAAAGTATTAACTTTAATATTTGAGATTTAATCTTAAAATAAAACCTTTAAAAGTGTTTAATTTTTTTTAAAAAAAATGATGTGTCAGTAAATTAGATTTAACAAAACAATTTTAATTTAATGAAACAAAGTAATAATTCATAAAAAATTATGAAATTAAATATTAAAAAGCCAGATAGATAACAGAGAAAATTAATAAAGTTAAATTAGAAAATATGGTTAAATAATTGTAAATATTGAATAAATCATCATAAAAATAAAAATCAGCAAAAATATTGAAATTTTGATTGGAATAAAATAGTAATACTTTTTTAAAAATTATTACTACTTGAAGACATAAAAAATTATAAAAAAGTATTACCAAAAGTAATACAACACTAAAAATCAAACTCCCAAAATCCCTTCAACCTTCATGCCAAATTAGTGATATCCCAAATATCTAAGGATTACATATAAAATCAGTACGACAGCCAATAATATTGCAGAAGTTTTCAGAGATAAGAATCTGGATTTGCCGAATTCCTCATCTTTAACTTCCCCTTTTTTGAGTATCCTCTCTTTTTCGAATGAACATTTCTGATATATTGCTTCAAGATCTTTTGGAAGTCTTCCGTATGGATTCAACATGTTAATTGTTTTATTTAAAAATTTCACCGCTTCCGCATCATTTCCCATATTTACACAGCAGAATGCCGCCTTGTAGTTGAAGTTTGTTTTTAACTCCAAATCCACTTCAGCCTTATTTTCATTTCCAATGCAAATCAGGTAATTTTTTAGGGCATCATGATAGTTTCCAAGTTCATATAGTGCATCTGCCTTTGCATTGAATCCTGCTAGAGTATTTTCGTTTTGAAGTGATTTATTTAGATATTCAAGTGCTTCAGTATTTTTACCGGTTTTTTGAAGCATCTGCCCCTTGTAGAGATCGGATTCATTATCCGGACCGTATTGACTTTCATACTGGTTGAGATATCTCAATGCATCATCATGTCTTTTGGCTCTGATTAAGAGTTTAATTTTGCTCATTAGAACTTCTTTTTTTGTGATGCGGGGTTTTTCGATTTTCGAATAATCATCATAGTTTTTTAAAGCTTCATCGATGCATGTCAGCGCTTCATCATGATTTCCCTTGTTGGATTTTGACAGTGCCTTGTCACATAGCACGTTTATTGAATGGGGCTGCTGAGTTAGGTACTGGTCAAAGTATTTCTCACCATAGTCTCCGGCATCATGTGATTCATCATAGTACTGGAAGTACGCTCCTTTTTCTTCAACTGCAGGCAGGTAGTTATCTTCGATTAATAAGTCCAGAATCATGAGGTAATTATCTATATCATCTTTTACATGCCTTTTTCTTGCCAGTTTCAGAGCTTCTTCAGGATTGCTGTCGGCAATGTATTTTTTTGCGGTTTCGGCAATTTTATTCATATAATCATCCTAGGAAAAAATAATTTTCTGTTTTTGTTTATATTATTGGCAATTTTCAAATATAAATATTTTGGTAAACCTAAACTTTAAATACTATAAAAACTAATTGATAAATAAGTTTAGGTGAGCCTAAACTTTTTATGGTTCAAAAACTTAAACTGAAAAATATTTGAATAATACAAAAAAGGGGTATTATATCATAAAAACTAAATAAAAAAAGGGAGAAAAGGTTAATGACAAAGTTAATTGTAGGATTAGCAGGAAATCCCAATGTAGGGAAAACCACCGTCTTCAACCAATTAACAGGGATGCGCCAGCATGTAGGAAACTGGCCAGGAAAAACTGTCGAAAAGGCAGAAGGCCATTTTAAACACGGCGAATACGAATACGAAGTTGTAGATTTGCCCGGAAACTATGCATTAAGTGCGCATTCGATGGAAGAGATTGTATCAAGAGATTTCATTGTAGATGAAAACTCCGATGTCATCGTTAATGTTGTGGATGCAGCTAATCTTGAACGTAATTTATACCTAACAGTACAGATGATGGAACTGGGTGCCAACATGGTAATGGCACTTAACATGAACGATTTTGCAAAGAAAAAGGAACACCATATCAATATCGACCTGATGAGCGAACTTCTCGGATTTCCAGTAATTGAAATCAATGCAAAAACCAAAGACGGATTCGAGGAACTGCTGACAACAGTCGAAAAACAATCCAAAAAACCTATAGATTCAAGTAAAAAATTATCATACAGCAATGATATAAAAGGACACCTATCCGAAATCCAGGAAGTCATTGAAAAAGATAAAAACCTACTTGACATTCCATCAGTTTGGACTGCAGTTAAATTATTGGAAAAAGACACAATAGTAATAGAAAAAGTTCAAAAGTCAGAATACGGATCTGAAATACTGGTTAAAGTAGATAAAGTAAGTAAACATTTACATGATGTTTATAAAGAAGGACCTGAAGAGGTTATCGCAAATGCAAGATATGCATTTATCGACGGCTTAACAGCCGAAGCGGTTAAAAAACCGGCAGTTGAAAAAGAAACCACAACCGACAAAATAGATAAAATCGTCACAAACAGAATCCTTGCACCTATTATTTTCGTGATTGTTATATTCCTGTTATTCCATTTAACATTCACAATATCAGCACCATTCTGTGATGCAATAGACGGATTTTTCGGCTGGCTGGGTCCATATATAGCGGAAAATATTGGAAATGAAGTTTTAGGATCATTCATCTCCGACGGACTTATCGGAGGTGTGGGAGGAGTACTGGTATTTTTACCGCAAATCATTGTACTGTTCCTCCTATTAAGTATCCTTGAAGACAGCGGATATCTTGCAAGAGCCGCTTTCACATTAGACATTATTATGCATAAAATCGTCGGACTACATGGTAAAGCGTTCATTCCAATGATTTTAGGATTTGGATGTGGAGTGCCTGCAATTATGGCAACCAGAACCATGGAAAATGAATCTGACCGTCTGCTGGCCATGATGCTTATACCATTCATGTCATGTAGTGCAAGAATGCCTATTTATTTAATGATTACATCAGTATTTTTCACTGCAATACCCGTATTTTCCATCGGACCATTCGTTTTAACCCAGGAATCACTTGTTGTAACATGCATGTACCTTTTAGGTATTGTTGTAGCACTTATTGTTGCAGCCATCCTTAAAAGAACAATGTTTAAAGGAATGTCAGCACCATTCGTAATGGAACTTCCAACATATAAAATTCCATCCGTAAAGGGTGTCCTGTTACACACATGGGAAAAAACAAAAGGATTTTTGAAAAAAGCGGGAACAATCATTCTTATAGCAACAATCGTTATCTGGATTTTAAGCAGTGTTCCGTTCGGTGTTGAATACGCATCCGCCGACAGTGCACTCGGTATGATCGGTACAGCTGTTGCACCAATATTTGCCCCACTTGGTTTCGGAGAATGGCAGGCAGGTATTGCAATTGTCACAGGACTGGTTGCAAAAGAAGTTGTTGTATCCACTTTAGGAACGCTGGCGGGCATTGAGGATGTTGAAGGTGATACGGATGCAATGGATGCTATGGTTGCAAGTTTATTTACTCCACTATCTGCAATTTCATTCATGGCATTTACATTATTATATATTCCTTGTTTTGCTGCAATCGGAGCAATCAAACAGGAAACAAACGGTTTCAAATGGCCACTGATAATGTCCGGTATTACACTGGTTACAGCATATATCGTATCATTTATAATCTACAATGTCGGATTGCTGGCAGGATTCGGATGAAAATTCCAAATATGATGATTAGACATTTCTAATTATCATTTTTAATTTTTTTAAAAGGTGATGAAAATGACAAAAACTTTAAATAATGTACAACCCGGTGAAACAGTAACCCTGGTAAAATACCATGATACTGGAGACGTGGGTTTGAGAAGACACTTATTGGGAATGGGTTTTGTTAAAGGAGCAGAAATTACCATTAAAAAAGTTGCCACTTTAGGAGACCCAATTGAAATGACAATAAAAGGATATGACGTTTGCCTTCGAAAGGAAGAAGCCAAACATATTGAAGTAGACTGATGGTGTTATAATTATGAAATGCCGTATGTGTGGTTATGAATTTGATGAAACAAAGTTGAAAAACAGGGGTTGCGTCGGCTGTGGAAAACACACCGGCTGCAACCAGGTTCACTGCCCCAAATGCGGATTCGGAAATCATCCGGAATTGGAAGAGGAATTCGAATTCATAATCAAACTTAAAAATAGAATTAAAAACAGGAAAAAAACAACAGTATAAATAGTAGGTTATTGAAATGAGACATGATGAATTTTTTGACAAATGTTATGAACACAAACATGCTTTAATTTTTGCAGCCGGAATCGCTACAGCAATTATCGGCAAAAAGATATTAGAATCAAAAACAGCAAAAAGGGCTGCAACCCAGGGAATGGCAACCATAATGTCTGCAAAAAGAGACGCAGAAGAATGCTTTCAGGACATGAGAGAAGATGCAGAAGACATTATAGTTGACGCACACGAAGTGGATAAAAAAGAAATTTATGCAAATGAATAAACTTATTTTTTTCAGGTTAGAAAAATGAAATATCAGGTAATGTATGATAACGGATCACGTTTAAGGATTCGTTCAGGACAATGGGCCTTCACTAAAGAGGAAGGGTACGGTCTTGCTTCATTACTTTTAAAAGAGAGCTTTATCAGTGAGGTATACACTTCCCATAGAAACGGAAGTATCTTAATATACTATGACGGGGATTCCAAAAACAAAGGCAAAATTTTCAATATCCTGAACGATATTACATTGGATGATTTATTCGAAGCGGAACCGACACAGGCTCAAAGTTCAAGAGAAATTACAGATGATTTCTATTTTAAATTATCCAAAATGGTTTTAAACAGACTTTTTTATAGGATATTTTTACCGATACCAATCCGAAATATGTTAACCATATACAATGCAGCAGAGTATATCTGGCACGGTTTAGACAGTTTAACCAGGTTTAGAGTTGATGTTGCACTTCTTGACGGTGCAGCAGTAACCGGCGCACTGCTTCAAAAACAGTACAAACCTGCAAGTTCAATGATGTTCTTATTGTCAATCTCCGACGCACTTGAAGACTACACAATACAGAAAGCCAAAAGCACACTTAAGGACAGTCTGGCTTTAAACATAGATACTGTATGGATAGTAGGAGAAGACGGTGAAGAAAAACAATGCCCTGCTGTTGATATCATCAGAGGAGATAAAATCAAAGTCCATATGGGTGACATAATACCTGTTGATGGAAAAGTAATTGAAGGAGAAGGAATGGTTAATGAATCTTCAATGACTGGAGAACCTTTGGCCGTTCATAAAAGACCAGGAAAAACAGTTCATGCCGGAACCGTTATAGAAGAAGGCAATATAATAGTTGAAGTTTATTCAATGAACAAAGAAACAAGACTGAACAAGATAATTGATTTAATTGAAAATTCAGAAGAACTGAAGGCGGACACCCAAAGCAAAGCCGAAAAACTAGCCGATTCAATTGTCCCCTACAGTTTTCTTGCAACCGCACTGACATATCTGATTACCGGAAATTCAACAAAAGCACTATCCGTGCTGATGGTTGATTTTTCATGTGCCATTAAACTTACAACTCCACTGTCAATCATATCTGCAATGCGTGAAGCATCAGACAATAGAATGATGATAAAAGGAGGAAAATTCCTGGAAAACTATGCAAATGCCGACACCATCATATTTGATAAGACTGGAACCCTGACAAAGGCAACTCCAAAAGTTGTTGAAGTGGTTGCGATGTCCAAACGCTATAAACGTGACGATATCCTGAGAATGGCCGCATGCATTGAAGAACACTTCGCACACAGTATTGCATCCGCCATTGTAAAGCAAGCTGAAGAGGAAGGTCTTAAACATGAGGAAGACCACAGTGAAGTGAAATACATTGTAGCCCACGGTATTGTAACAGAATATGACGGCAAACGTGCAGTTATCGGATCCAAACACTTCCTTTTTGATGATGAACAGGTAAAAGTAACCAGATCCCAGGAAAAAAAGATTGCTCAAAAAGCAGCAGAACATTCCGTGGTTTATCTTGCCATTGACGGAAAGCTTGAAGGTTTAATCTGCATTGATGATCCTGTACGTGAAGAAGCAAGATATGTTATTGAAGAACTTAAGAATTCAGGTATCAAAAACGTTATAATGCTTACCGGAGACAGTGAAAGCGGTGCAAAAGCCAGTGCCCGTGCACTGGGCATTACCGATTATAAATCACAGGTACTTCCGGAAGACAAATCAAGAATCGTTGAAGAGTTAAAACAGGAAGGAAAAACAGTCATTATGGTTGGAGATGGCATTAATGATTCACCTGCCCTTGCGGCCGCTGATGTGTCTGTTTCAATGAAACATTCTTCAGACATTGCCCGTGAAGTTGCAGACATATCACTGCTGTCCGATGATTTATATGATCTTGTGACTCTCAGGAAATTAAGCGTTGGAATGCTTGATAAGATTAATAAGAATTATCACAATATCGTTGCAGTAAACGGCAGTCTTCTTGTTTTAGGTGTCTTGGGAGTGATTCCCCCATCAACCTCCTCGATGATACATAATTTATCCACAATGTTGTTTGGAGTAATGAGTACCAAATCAGTATTAAGTAATGAAGAATACGCAAAAGACATGGGAGTGGAGGCTATCGAATAGCTGACACTTCCCTGTTTTTTTCTTTTTTTAGATTTCAGTAAAATCAGGAAGGCATTGTTAATGAGTACTATTATCAAATTAAAAAATGTTGAAAAGATTTACAAAACAGGAGATCACATTTTAAAGGCCATGGACAATGTTAATTTTACAATTGACGAAGGAGAATTCGTTGTGATTCTTGGACCCTCAGGTGCTGGAAAATCAACACTTCTAAACCTGTTGGGAGGTCTTGACAGTGTTACTTCCGGTGAAATCATTGTAAATGACAACCATATTGAGAAGTTTTCAGACAATGAACTTACAAATTACCGGGCGAGTAATGTCGGATTCATTTTCCAGTTTTACAACCTGATTCCGAATCTAACAGCCCTTGAAAATGTTGAGCTGATGAAAGACATTGTGGATGTTGATATAGATGGACTAGATGTTCTGGACTCAGTGGGACTTAAAGACCATGCTAATCAGTTTCCGGCACAGTTATCCGGTGGGGAACAGCAGAGAGTATCTATTGCAAGAGCTGTGGCTAAACAGCCCACAATGCTTTTATGTGATGAGCCGACAGGAGCGCTTGATTCAAAAACCGGCATTCTGATTCTCAAGTTGCTGCAGGACATGAGCAATTACCATGCAACAACCGTCATTATTGTAACCCACAATGCAATCCTGGCCGAGGCCGCAGATAAAGTAATCCGGATTAAAAACGGCCAGATTGAAAGCATTACCTCCAATGAAAATCCGAAAAAGGTCGCCGATTTGGAATGGTGATTATATGCTTTTCAAAAAGATG
This sequence comes from uncultured Methanobrevibacter sp., assembly GCA_902782595.1. GTDB lineage: Archaea > Methanobacteriota > Methanobacteria > Methanobacteriales > Methanobacteriaceae > Methanocatella. The sequence continues at coordinate 10,186 of CACZNW010000162.1, forward strand.
TTGAGAGATATTCGCAATCACAAAGCCCAATTCATATCTATCTTTTTAATGGCCTTTTTAGGTGTATTTGTCTTTTCGGGCGTTGGCGGAGAATCCATGGGACTTGAAGTTAATGTTAATGAATTTTATGACGATACAAATCTGGCTGACGGGTGGATTTATTCCAGTTATATCAATGACCTGTTTCTATATCAGGTTGACTGTTTAGGTGCAACCAACCAGATGGAAAGACAGCTGGTCGTGGATTCGATTGCAGATTTTTCAAATGACCCCGAAATAACACTGCATTTTGTAGAAAACAATACAATATCCAAATTTTATTTGGTTGAAGGAAAAACCTTTGGACATCAATGATAAAAACGGCGTGTGGCTGGACAAAAGTTTTGCAGATGCCAAGGGTTTGAAGGTTGGTGATGAGATTTCATTTGAGTTTGAGGATTATCGCCTTGAAAAGAAAATTCGGGGAATCGGTTATTCTCCGGAATATGTTTATCATGCCTCAAAATCATCAGTAATTCCAGATTTTTCCAAATTGGGTTTTGCCTATATGTCTTACAAGGCATTTCCGGAAGAAACCATCCCGTACAATGTTTTGAATGTTAAATTTGATGGAACTGCTGAAAACTATAATGAATTATTGTCATATCATATGGACGGTTATTACAGTTCATTTGTTGAAAGGTCCCAGCACAGCAGTGTGAGCCAGTTTTCAGAAGAGATTAATCAGCACCAGATGATGGCGGGAATTTTCCCAGTTGTGTTTATTTTAATTGCAATGCTGATTCTTTTGACAACAATGACTAGGATAATTACCCATCAAAGGACACAGATCGGTATTTTAAAGGCATGTGGTTTTAAAGACAAATCAATAATGTTTCACTATATATCCTACGGTTTCTGGCTGGTTTTAATTGGTTCCATTTTAGGTCTGATTATAGGCCCCATGACCCTGCCCGAACTATTTTATCCTTCCATGAGCTCAACATATATATTGCCTTCATGGAAACCTGCATGGAGCATGGATTTTATCTATGTTGTGCTGGCAATGGTTTTAATGTCTGTTTTAGTGTCATACTATGCTGTTAAAAGTATTTTCAGTGAAAATCCCGCTAATACAATAAGGCCAAAAGTTCCGAAAGTGTCCTCTTCAGGCCTGATTGAAAAACTGGGATTGTAGAAACACTTTTCATTCAATACTCGCTGGAATTACCGTGATGCGAAGAGAAACAAATTCAGAGCACTGATGACCATTATAGGAGTTATCGGTTGCACTGCACTTCTGGTATCTGCATTTGGAATGTATGACGGTATGAATGATTTGAAGGAATGGGAATTCAATCAGATTAATCATTATGACTCCAAATTAGTTATTGATGATGAAGCGAGTGATTTGGAAGTTGATGATGTGGCGGAAGAAGTTAACGGCGATAAGATAATGGAATCTGCCATTGAAATCGAGTCGGATTCAACCAAAAAGTCAGGTACACTTCTGGTTTTAAATCACACAGACTTGATTACTCCAACCGATTATGACTGGAACAGAATCAAAATTGCAGATGACGAGGTTTCAATTTCACAAAAAATGGCCGATATGCTGGACGTTAAAGTTGGAGATACTGTGAAATGGCACATTATGGGTTCTGACAAGTGGATTAATGTTAAGATTGATAAGATTCATGCAGATCCAACTTCCCAAGGATTTGTAATGTCTGCAGAAAAACTAAAAGATTTGGATTTGAATTATACGGTGACAAGCATCGTAACGGCGGAACATGTCGATGAAAATTATACGGCAATCAAAACAGCGAATTCCATGAAGGATATGACTTCCAGTTGGGATGAACTTACTGAGGCTATGTGGTTATTAATATACATCCTGATATTTTTCGCTTCACTTTTAGCAGTTGTGGTGTTGTATAATTTAGGATTACTGTCATTTACAGAAATTGAACGTGAAATAGCAACCCTTAAGGTTTTGGGATTTAAAACAGGTGCTTTAAGAAAGCTGCTTTTAACACAGAACCTGTGGTTTACAACAGCAGGATTCATATTGGGCATTCCTGTCGGTTATTATATCTTAAAAATCATGTGGGAGTCTTCGGGAGATTCATTTTACATCCTGCCTTCAGTATCCCTTATGAATTTAATAATAACTGCAGTAATAACATTTACATTGTCCATTCTTGTAAATTTATTGTTTTCACGTAAAATTAAAAAATTAGATATGGTGGAGTCACTTAAAAGTAGTGAATAAAATATTTAATATTAATTGCCTCGTCTTAATAAGGCGAAGCAAATATTCTTTTTTTATTAAATCCTGTGTACATTATTGTTTAACTTCAAAAGGTACTGTGATTTTGATATGGTCTAATTAAAAGAAATCAGTGGCAGTTACATCCAAAAAGAAAACACCATATTTTTTGCAGTATTCCCTTGTCTTTTTTTGAATTTTTATCATCGCTCGGACAGCATTTCTGTTTGTTTGACATGTTTATCACTTTATATTTTTATATGAAATTAAATAGGAAGCGATATTTAATTTCATGATATCTTTTAAATGTATATTAAATTGAGAATCTGATTTTAGGTAAACCTAAATTTATCCCCATATTATAATATAACAATAAATCCATATAAATGTTTGTAAATTCAATCTATTTTTTAAAGTATTTCATCCGAACAAGGTTGAATACAATGACAAAGATTAATAAAGTAACTCTCCAATACCATTCAATCGGAGCAAAGAGCAAACAGTATAGAAGAATCACCCCCACAATTGCATGAGTGAGGAGATTTTTCCAGTCTGTCAGATATGCCCTTAAACCGTCAATAATTTTCATTTAATTACACCACAATAACTATATGGTTTAATGCATTATTTAATGTTTTCAGGCATCTGTTTACTATTCATATTTTACACCGTTTTTAACCTAAAGATTTAAATAATTAATTTTTCACAATAAATATATTAATAATTAAAATGTGGGCTTATGAGATATATCAACAAGAGTGACCTGTTAATCATAACTAGAAATTTGGGAATACTAATGATTGGAATGGGTTTATTATGTTTAGTTCCCATTATTGTCGATTTAATATATCATGAATTTAATACAATCGGTTTTCTCATACCCTCATTACTGTCCATTATCCTTGGTTTAATCTGCATGAAAACCCTGGAAAAATATAAATCGTATAAAATTCGCCTGAAACACGGGATGATAATATCCTCCCTGTCCTGGCTGTGGGCATGCATTATTTGTGGTCTGATACTTTATCTTGTAACCGACATAAGCTTTATAGACAGTGCTTTTGAAAGCATGTCCGCTTTAACCGGAAGTGGGATTACAATATACAGTGATGTGGAAATACTGCCCCACAGCATACTATTTTTTAGAGCATTTCAACAGTGGATTGGAGGTTTGGGAATTATCGTTATGATACTTTCCTTTCTTGTTCAGTCTGGAACCAACTCATCCACACTATACCAGTCCGAAGCCCGTGATGAGCGTATAAGACCGTCCACTAGAGCCACAATCGAAGAAACAATTAAAATCTATGCAATTTATACCGTAATCGGAATTGTTTTATACGCACTTGCCGGAATGCCGTTTTTCGACTCCATCTGCAACACATTCTGCATTATCTCAACCGGAGGGATGAGTGTGAAAAACGCAAACATGGGATTTTACAACAATGACCTGATTTATTTCATTACAATTATTCTGATGATACTGGGTGCAACAAGCTTTCTGGTTCACTATAAAATCATCAAAACACGTGGAAAATCATTGATTAATGATCTGCAGTTTAAAGTGATGATTTGTTTAATAGCTATTTCAACCCTTTTAATATATTTCACATCCCAAATCGTTCCGATGGACATGTTGTTCACTGTAGTTTCAGCGGTTACAACAACTGGAGCAAGCATTCCAGATTCTACCATAATGGGCGGCTGGCCATCATTTGTAATCATCATTATAATGACCCTGATGCTTATTGGAGGTTCCAACGGATCTACAGTAGGTGCTATTAAACTGATGCGTGTAATCACATTTTCAAAAGGAATCTATAAAAATTTACGTGAAATAGTATCCCCTCCCGGCACCATTGTCCCCATGGAGCTTTCAGGCAAAAAACTTTCAGAAAAAGTAACAGCTCAAAGCGGAAACTACATAACACTCTACTTTTTATGTATACTCATTACATGGTCACTATTCTGCCTATATGGTCATGATCCGTTCAATTCATTGTTTTTCACAATATCAATGCAGGGTAACGTAGGTTTGGAAATCGGACAGATTTCCCAGACCATGCAATGGCCTTTAAAAATCATCGGAATGTTTAATATGTGGACCGGAAGACTTGAGATTTATCCCGTTCTAATTACCCTGAGAGCGTTCCTTGAACTCTTTAAAAGATAATCTAAAAAAAAGAAAGTAGATAAGTTATCTACTTAAGATTATGTCGTATTTTTTAACGATTTCTGTGGTTATTTTATGGTAGTAATCTTTAATTTTGTTGTTTTTTCGGTCCACCCATTTCCAGTAGGTTTTTTGCGTGTCTTTGTAGCGGTTGCTGTTGTATTCTTGTTTGGATAGTCTTTTTCGGTATTTTTTAATCATTTTTTCCCCATATGTAAACGTCTAAATTGGCTATTTTTTAGTCCGCTGTTGAGTGTTGCTAATGTTCATATACCTAAAATCGATTCCAACGGATTGGTGTGTTTTAGGAAAGTCAGGTGTTTCGGTTTCTATGTTGAATACAGCATAATATTTTC
>CACZNW010000163.1 GCA_902782595.1 uncultured Methanobrevibacter sp.
ATAATATACATTATATTATTGGAAGTGATTTATATGTATGCAATAACAAAAGTAAGTTCTTCAAATCAAGTCGTAGTTCCTGCAGATTTTAGAAAACATTATGACATTGTTGCAGGAGATGAAATTTCATGGACCAACACAGAAGAAGGAATATTATTGAAAATTGAAAAAAAAGTTACTGAAGAAGACATAATTGGAATGATTAAAGAAGAATTACCATACAATAGCGTAGAAATTAAAAAAAGAGGGTCAAAAGGATTGAAATGGTGATAACTTGATATTTGTAGATGCATCTTACATAATCGCATTAATAGTCGAAAAAGACCAATGGCATGATGATGCAGTTAGGTTGCTTGAAAAATTAAAATCTGAAGACAAAATAATCACCGAACCGATGATTATCGAATCATTGAATCTCATCGGAAGTTGTCACGGTGGAAAAGTAGGAGTTATGGCATTTAAATATATCAAAGATAACTTCACCATATTTAAATCAGACACCCTGCTTGAAGAATCGCTTAGATACTACCTCAAATTCGACGGAACACTATCACTAGCTGACTGTACAGCAATCCACACTATGAAAGAGAGTAATATACTTGAAATAATGTCATTTGATGATGATTTTGATAAAGTTGATGGCATTATAAGAATATATTAAAAAAAAGAAATTAAGGAACCTATACGATTCCTTGTGCGATACTATGGCGATACCGCCCCACTTAGCCTTTTTTAATAATAATTAATCTGAAAGAATTAATTTAAATTAATACAAAAACAGAGAAATATTACTTGCAAAAAATAATACAAAAATCATTAGCTCCATGCGGTTAAATAGAACGTGAATCATTAACTGTTTTAAGTTTACCTAACTACATAATTAAACATTCCTGTTGCCGACATTGGGAAAAATTTATATGCAAAAAATAGTATATACTAATTAAATAAACTAATATTATGAAATTACCTGAAGTTTATTTGTTTTATTAAAAATAAAGTTATAAATTCCCATCAGGAACCTATTGTTTGAATTTTGAGTTAATGAGAATATTAAAATATGAAAAAAAGCAGATGTGGTTATATGGATAAGAACATATTATATCATGGAAGTAATGTGGAAGTGCCTTTTCCACGTATTCTACAGAATGGTTTTTATAAGGATTTTGGTTATGGTTTTTACTGCACCACATTTGAAAAGCAGGCAAAGCGGTGGGCTATGACAAAAAAAGGAGAATCAATTGTAAATTTATATGAATATGTGCCAAATTCTAATTTAAACATCCTGAAGTTTAAAGAAATGTGTGAAGAATGGTTGAATTTCATTGTAAGTTGTCGAAAGGGTATAGAACATAATTATGATATAGTGGAAGGACCTATGGCAGATGATCAAATTTGGAATTTCATTGAAGGATTCATTGAAGGCAACATTTCAAGAGAAGCGTTTTGGGAATTAGTAAAATTTAATTATCCAACACATCAAATTTGCTTTAACACTGAAAATGCACTTAAAACATTAACATTTAAAGGAAGTGAAATATTATGAAAAATAAATATTTTCCAGATGAAGATATTAAAATCAATGATTTATACTTTATTTGTTACATGATAGAAAGAGTGGCAAGACATATAAAACAAAAAAATAAATATGTTGTAAATACAATTGGAAGAGATGGACTATATCACTTGATTAGCTGTGCAGAAGTATTACATTGTGAAAATCCTCTGAAAGTAGAATCAGATTGGATTAATGATTATGAACTTAAAAATGGAAATTATGATATTACCTCTGTTGATAAGGAGCTTGCTTCAATCATTCCAACACCCCTCGATATGGGCGCAGTATATCAGCGTTTAATCATAAATACCCTATCATCCAAAGAAGATTATGTCGATGGCATTGTAAGAGTATATAATGATGACATATGTGATGTGATAGATAATTATAACTGCAGTGCCTTCTATGAACCTTCTTATGTGATAGCTCGAGCTTATCAAAACGGAGGTTTTTAAAATTAAAATATAAATAATTTGAACTTCCCCACATTTTGAGAATGCAGGAATTCGCAAACCTAAAAAAAAAACATGTGGGACTGTCCGCTAATTAGTATTTTGTTTTATTATTCGATGCACAGGAGGTTGTGCTAATTTAGAGTTGAATTTGAACTGTTCGGATTTTCCGAACAGTTGAATTTTTATTTAATTCCCCTTCTTCAAAAATGTGTTTAAGATGTTCACTGATTGTTGATTTGGAAACATTGAATAATTCAGCCATTGTTTTTTTATGTGGTCCACATTGTTTCTCCATCTTTATCAATAACCAAATCAATTGAGACTGCTCATTCATCACACTCATACAATAATGTATTGACAATTTGATAAGTCTCATCCATAATATTACCTCCATTTGATTAATTAGAGATAATATAGTCATTATTATATTAAATTTAAAACTAAATATACTTTTTGTTTGAAATGAAAGCAATATTACCAAGTGAAAACAATTTTACAGACTCAGACAACTTTTTCCACGATTATCTGAAAACAATTTAATCAATCCTAAAATAGCACAAAACAAGTTATAAATAAAATAAATAAAAAAATAAGAGTTAAAAACTATTAAAAATAAATTTACACAATCTTTTGTGCGAGAATAGGGCGATACCACCCTACTTTCAACAAAATTAAATACTTTTAAATGGATATACTCCTTTCATTTTATACTCATTTTTTAACCATGCTCTGAAAACCGAATTGGGAACATAATATTGCATATTTTCCATTTCAACTAATCCGTTATCCAATAGTGTATTTAATGACCTGCCTATTGCACCACTTGTAACATTCAACTTCTTTGCAATTCCTGATTTATTTAAGGAGCCGTCAAGAAGTGTTGTCAAGATTTTTTGCTGTTGAAGATTTAATCTAAACCATGAATTTGAAAAATGTGTGGCCAATATTGGCAAGAATTTAATGAAATTCTCTTTAACCGATTC
>CACZNW010000164.1 GCA_902782595.1 uncultured Methanobrevibacter sp.
GTATTTGATTAACAAATACAAGAATATTTATTGACTTTTTTTAATATAATGATTTTGATTTTTGAAATTTCAATTCAGCGAACAATAAGGTTTTTAAAAGATTGAAAAGTCTGGATATTGTTTTGAATCTATAATTATTTAAAAAAAAAAGAAGAATAAGGATGTTAATCCTTATCTTTTAACTTTAACGGTTTTTTTAACAGTGTCTTTGAGGTAAGTTACTTGGTATTTAACTTTTTTGCCCACTTTAAGCCTTTTAAGCACAGATTTTTTAACAGTTATTTTAGCAACACCTTTCTTGTTGGTTTTTGCCTTGTAGGTTTTACCCTTGAATTTGAAGACCACTCTTTTGCTTTTGAGTGGATTTTTGCCTTCTTTTAAAGTTGCGGTAATGACTAGTTTCCTGGCTGATTTTCTAACTTTAATTTTCTTCAAGGTCAATACCTGTTTGACTGTTAACTTTTTGGTTACGGATTTGCCTAAAGCTGTTGAAGTGATCTTGTAGGTTTTCGGCAGTTGACTGAGTTTTATTGTTGCAACACCATTTGCATTGGTTTTTGCAGTGCCCACTTTCTTACCGTTGACGCTGAATGTGACCAATACTCCGCTGGCGACATTTCCATCTGTTCCATAAACAGTTACGGAGTAGGATGCCTTATTGTAGTATGCGGTCAAGTCTTTTGCAACGATTTTTGCGGGAACAGAGGAATTGACTGTTACATTCACAGATTTTGTGAATCCTGAGTATTTTCCATCACCGGTGTATCTAACCATCACTTCGTATACTCCATCTGCCAAACCAGGCACCTCAATGGTTGCCTTACCGTTTTCCAAGGCAGCTCCAAAGTTTTTGCCGTCAACACTTATGATCAGACTTCCAGTCGCATCGCTTGGCAAATTAACTGAGAATTCAGGAACTCCTGTAGCTACCGGAGATGTTATGTCCACTTCAGGTTCAGGGTTTGGAACGTATACCTCATCTGACTGCTCGTAGTATTGGCCGTTGTCGCCTTGATAAACCACTTTTACTACAGAATATCCTTGTTTTAATCCTGATATAGGAATATTGTTTACACCGGAGGTTACAGGAGTGGTTGAAACAATATTTCCATCAACGTAAACTGTTACATTTCCGTCGTAGCCCTCAGGCAATTCTATGGCAATGCTTCCGCTTCCATTGGATGAAAATTTAGAAGGAACCGCAAAGGTTGTAGGTTCTACATTCACATAATGCCCATAAGGAACATATTCGCCTAACTCATCGTCATAGTAGCCAAAAATGTATTCATCCAAATCTGTGCCGACGTATTTGAATCCAATACTATTTTCACCCAGTTTAAATTTGTCTGCAGGAATTGTGACATTGATTTTTCCGTTGGATAATGCCTCCATTTTGAATTCCTCACCATTTATGAATATGATTACGTTTCCGGTTGCATTACCCACATTAATTTCAACTGTTCCGTTTTCACCTATGTTGAGATTGTCTGAAACCTCAATTATTGGACGGCAAATGATATCCTCCAAATAAATGGCTTCAACCTCATAATCTTCACCTTCATATCTGACAATGACATTTCTGCAGTCCAATCTGAGATTATCCCTAAATGAATAAAACGCATAACCGTCTGTGAGAGGGACTGACGCAATTTGACCTTGGATTATCATGTTGTAATCATCATCCCAATAGTATTGGGTGATAGTCATGTTACCTGTTGCATCACTTGGCAGACTTAATGATACGGATTCTGTCATCGGATCTTCATCCTCATATATGCTATTGACTTTAAAGGCATATCCGTCAATAGTGAATTCAACTGAAATTTCACAAGGGGAATGTTTGTCATCACCCAAGTATCTTGCAACAACCGTATGTGTGCCCATGGCTAATGGGACTTCAAATCTGACAGACCCATTGATTATCTCTTGAGTATAATTGGTGCCGTCGATGCTTATGACAACGTTGCCTGTAGCATCAGAATCTATTCCTAAATCAATGCCGAACGGATTTGAATATGTATAGGTTTCACCTTCCATCAAACTAGGGAAATAAAAGTTCATAACAGCATTGAATGACCCTGATTTGGTGAATTTCTCATGGTTCGCATCGCCAGAGTACATGAACTCGTAAGTGTGCATTCCTACAGGAATATCATCGGTATAGATGCGGACACAACCTCCCTCTAAAAATACCATTGCATAATCCTTGCCGTCTATCTTAAGACTTGCATAACCGGTTGCACTATCATCATTGAAATCTAAAAAGATTAAATCAGCTCCGATGATAATTGTTTCAGGCAACTTATACCATATGACCTCAAATGACCCGCTTAAAGAAGCATCATTATAATAGCTGTCCCCGGTCAAATCAACTCTCCATGTATGAGTTCCTAAGGATAAGCTGGTCAAATCGTAAGTAAACTCCCCCTCGATATCGTCCATATGCATTGAAGATACATATTTTCCATCAATATACAATGATAGAAGTCCCGCATAATTAAGGGGAAGGTTTTTTGGAATGAAAACATAGTCAGTGTCAGATTCATAAAACCCTTCACTGAGTTTTGGAACTTCTTGAGGAACTATCAATTCCAAATCTAAATCATGGCCAATTTCGGATATTGTGATGCTTGATGACCAGGATTGGGTAGGATATTCCTCACCTGCAGGTATATCTTGTAAACTTATTTGATAAGATCCCGCTTTTAAATCTAAATCTTCAGGCAATGTAACCACCTGACTTTTAAATGGACCATTGTAAAGTTCATAAATAGTGCAGGAATCGCCTGTTTCATCCCATACAGTTAACTCAACTTTCAAAGTATCTCCGCTAATTTCAGGAACATTGATGCTGATTTCAGTATCATTGATTTCCTTTATCCATACCATCCTAGGGGAAATACCTGGTTCAATGTTAAAATAATACGCCTGATCTTCTACATCATAATCTTCACCAGTATATTTTGCCAGAATGTCAAAGTAATCCAATCCAAGAGTTGATACGGATATTGATGCCCTTCCATCCTGAAGGGGAACCGTATTGATTATGTGAAGTTCATAGTCTCCGCTTTCCCAATTATACTCACTTCTATACAGGGAAAGGTTACCGTTTGCATCGCTTGGCAATACTAAATATATATTGCAGTCAGAACCGTAATAAACAATGTCCTGAAAGTTGGAAATTCTTATAACTCCAGGGTTATAAACTAATAGATTGACTGTCTTTTTAGGGTACTTGCTGTCTTCATAAGTGAAGCTGAAATTGTTTACTCCGATTTCAGCATCATAAAACTGATAAACAAACCAACCGCCTTCACTTTCAGTGTGATAAACCTTATCATTTAAAGTGACATTGACAGTGCCCAAAGCATCACTAGGCAGGCAGATATGGAAATCGATAGGGTCCCCATAGATACTTGTATAAGGCTCAACTTCAAAGGAATAGCCCAAGTTGAATGAACCGGAAATGTTTTTGTCGTCATAGTTTCCGCCGTAATATTCTACCTTATATGTATGAGAGCCAAATGAAAGGTCGAATTCATCAAGATTAACATAGATATTCGGCCCTATTTCCTCATCACTCTCTCTAGCATCAAAAACATCATAAGTCCATTTCTTATCTCCATCAATGTATAAATCCGCATATCCACTTGCATCCATGGTAAAAATCAATTTGAAGGCCTCTGAACCAGACCCTCCAATCAATACCTCTTCTGGAACCTGCACCTTCATGTAATATATCTCAAAGCTACGATTCTCTTCAAAAGGAAGGTAATTTTCGTCACCGGAATATTTTACGGTAAGATTATGGGTACCTGCAGGCAAATCCAAATTTGATAATTTCAATTGGTTTGCATAATATGCGTCATCACTCTGATAAGCATTCTCATTGTATTTCAACTCCTCATCTACAAAGATTGAAACGCTGCCTCCGATATCATAATCGAAGAACAATACCGCTGCATAGTCAAAACGCTCATCTTCATCAAAACCGTTTCCACCCATCCGGACATCGTCAGGAACGGAAATATGGTATGAAGGCAATGCCCTTTCAGCAGGATCCTCCAGTACATCACTATCCCCCGCATCGGCGTTTCCAATAATTTCAACCGTCTGTGGAGCTTCATTCAAAGGAACATCCTCGATGTCGGCTCCTTCATCACTAGCTGATATGTCATCCAAAGCAGTATCTTCAGATGCACTTACAGCCCCAATTGTTAAAAAAGTCAGTATTAAACCGACTATGATTAAATATTTTCTCTTCATAATATCCCAAATATTATTTATTGTACAGTTAAATGTTATGTATTTTAAATTATATATAATGATATGATATCTTTATAGAATTTTGTGAAAAAAATGAATAGTTTAATTTAATTTATCTAAATTTAAATAAATAATTTAATGAAATTAAAAAAATTATAAAAAATATATAAATATTAATGAAAAATAAAAATTATTCAAAAAAAA
>CACZNW010000165.1 GCA_902782595.1 uncultured Methanobrevibacter sp.
TTAGTAAGAGTAGTCTTACCATGGTCTACATGACCAACCAAACCTATGTTAACATCTGACTGTACGTTCACAGATAACCACCTTTTTTAATTATCATAAAAGTTAAATAAGAAAAAATAGTATAACTATTCTTCCTCTTCTTCACCAGCACCGAGAATATCAGCTATTGATTTGCTTCCAGCTACAGTTACTACAGTATTAATTTGTACTATATCATCAGCAATAGTATTTCCTCTAACGGTTTTTCTTCTTTTAACACCATCTGCTTTAGGATGATAACCGGTACCTCCGGTTAATAAACTTTTGATTCTTCTGGTACCTGAAACATCTTTTTTCATGGTAAAACCGTTTTTATCACTTCCACCAGTGATTTTTAAAGTGTAACCATCTAAACCAACTATTGCACCATCAAATTCATCGCCGATTACTAAACCGTTGAGAGCTTTAGTATCTTCGACTTCAACTTGATGGGTTTCAGCTTTTTGAGACACAACAATTTTAAATGCCATGGTATTCCTCCTTAAATTATTTTATAATGTATTTATTATTCAAAAAGACCAAATTTGCCCCAATCTGGATCTTGTTTACGTTTAATATCTAAAAACTCATATAAAGTTTCATATTCATCTTCGGTTAACTTGTCCTTGAATTCACGTTCAATGAACTTGTAATGCTTTTCGGGAACATCAATGTATAACTCATCGCCTTCATCGAAATGTTTTCCGACAACTGCATCCTTAATAGCCATTGCAACCCTTTGACCTCTAGGAATGGAAGGTAATGTTTCACCCTTATCTTCCATACTGGCTATTACACCAACTGTCTCACCGTTTTTATTGATTAATGTTTGACCCTGTTTTATAGTTCCGCTTAAAGACTCTATTCCGACAATAGCAGGTTTGCTCTGACGGAAAATAAGTTTAGGTAAAACCATGAATTTTCCGGGTTTGATGATTGCATCATAAAATGCTTTCTTTTTGGCGGCCTGTCTTTCCTCAATCCATGCCTCATATTCCTCTATAATCTGATAGATTACGTCACCCTGGAAAAGTTTTACATTGGAATTTTCAAGATCCTCAACAGAATTGGAATTTACATTAACATTGAAAGCTATAATTGCACCATGCTCTTCGGTTTCATTAAAAGCTATAGATGAATTGATAATATCCCTACGGTTTACATCACCAATGTCTGCTTCGCGAATTGGAATATTCAGCTCCCTTAACAGTTTAACAATAGCTTCAAGAGAACCTAATGTATCCGCCTTAACTAAAATTCCTTCGTCTTCAGTATTGATTGTAATATCTTCAATTTCCTTTAAGATTTCTCCTTCAACATCCTCATCTTCACTTAAAACTCTAAGAGGAGAACCGGAAACGACATAATCCAAGTTAGGAGCAGCTATTTTAATACCTGCAGCTGCAACAACTTCATCAAATTTCTGGAATTTCTTTTTGGAGTCTCTCATTTCCTCAAGTGGAAGAGGTCTTAAAATAGATCTTATTTTGGTTGTTATGACTTCATTTGAAGAGTTCATCAAAGCAATTTCATCATTGGTTCGCAAAACTCCGTCGTAAATAATGCTATCAATTGTAAGGCCTAAACCTATTTCTTCCTTTATCTCCAGTACTGTACCTTTTGCCGGAGCGTCTGCATTGATTTCAAGCTGTTCAGTTAAATATTCCTGAGCAAGTCCCAAAAGCAATGCCAATACTTCAATGATTCCTTCGCCTGATCTGGCACTTATCGGAATAATACTGATTTGTGAAGCAAAATTGCTTACCCGGTCAAATCTTTCAGACTGGAAACCTTCCTTGTGAAGGGTGCCGACAATTTCATAAATTTTGGTGTCCAGATTTTGCTGTACACTTGGAGCCTGCTGACTGAAAGATTCCTTGAATGAAACACCCTCATGTGTTTCCCAACCGAACAACATGTCTATTTTGTTGGCAACAACAATAAAAGGAGTTTTATACATTTTCAAAATGTTCAGTGCTTCATAGGTTTGAGGTTTAAAACCGTCATTGATATCAACTATCAGAACAGCCAAATCCGCAAGTGCACCTCCTCGTTTTCTCAAACTGGTAAATGCGGCGTGACCGGGAGTATCGATAAAGAATAAACCCGGTATTAAATCTTTTATAGTTAACCTTGATATAAAATTCCCACAGATTTCTTCAATAGTATCATTTGGAATCTCTGTAGCACCAATATGCTGTGTAATACCACCTGCTTCTTTATCAGCAATAGTACTGCCTCTGATATAATCAAGCAATGTGGTTTTTCCATGGTCCACATGTCCTAAAACTGATACAATCGGGGATCTGATTTTCATAATATCTTCTTTAATAATAAATGCTTTTAAAATCTAAATTTATTCATAAATTAAGTCATTATCGATAATTTGATAATCACAAA
>CACZNW010000166.1 GCA_902782595.1 uncultured Methanobrevibacter sp.
TCATCAGTTTTTTTAATATCCAATACATATAAACCGTCAGATCTTACTCTGAATATGTATTTTTCCATGTCACTAGTTTTTTGCTGGGTACCAATGTGTAAACCAGCTGCCAAATAATTATCTAAGTCTATTAAAAGTTCTTCATTTACCATATTTATTCACCTTTTTATATATTTAAAAATCATCTTCAATTTTAATACAGTCATTCGGACAAACGTCCATGCATACTTCACAATAGCTGCATTCTTCAGGGTCAACAATTTCTATTTTGTCTCCCTTGAGAACTAACACTTCCATTGGGCAAACGTCAGCGCATTCAGCGCAGTCCGCACCGTCACATTTATCATAATCAAGAATTACTTTTGACATAATCTATCTCCTAAATCTTTAAAATTTACCCATTTTTGAATTCGGAAGTCTTTCCTCTATACGAATAAGCTCATTTAATTTAGCAATTCTTTCCCCACCAATAGCACCGGTTTTAATCATAGGTGATGCAAAACCAACTGCAAGATGAGCAATAGTATCATCGGTGGTTTCACCTGAACGGTGGGAAACTACCGGTACAATACCGTTTTCTTTGGCTAATTTAACAGTAGCATAAGTCTCGGATAAACAGCCAATTTGATTAGGTTTGATGATAATCGCATTTGCGGCATTCATTTCAATGCCTTTAGCCAAAAGTTCCTTATTGGTTACAAATAAATCATCACCACAAATAAGACATTTATCTCCGGCTTTTGAAGTTAACTGAGCAAATCCATCAAAATCAGATTCATCAAACGGGTCTTCCACATAAAACATTTTATAAGTATCAATGATTTCATTAACAAAATCAATCTGATCTCCGGTATCTCTTTTGACACCGTCCTGAGCATAAACATATTTCTGCTCACCAGCATCCCAAAGTTCGGATGCAGCCATATCAAGGGCAGGTCTGATTTCAATACCTATTTCATCACCAACTTCCTCACAGGCCTGAGCCTGGATTTCCAAAGCATCTGCATTGGTAATGTTAGGCACCCATCCGCCTTCATCACCTTTACCTCCGGTAAAAGCGGAGTCCCTGGACTGGATTAATTCTTTTAATTTTTTGTGAATAGAAGCATTAGCAAAAATAGCATCAACAATATTAGTAGCTCCAACAGGAACAACCAGAAATTCCTGAATGTCAGGAGCATTAACACCTGCATGAGCACCGCCATTCATCATATTTCCCAAAGGATACGGCAATTCATTTGCAAAATTGCCTCCGATATACTGATAAAGCGGCATGTTATATGATGACGCTGCAGCTTTAGCTGTGGCCATGGAAATGGCAACAGTGGTATTGCCTCCGATAGCGGCTAAATTGTCAGTGCCGTCAATTTCCTTTAATACTTCGTCAATAGTAGCAACGTCACATGCATCCATTCCAATAAGTTCTGAAGCGATTAAATCTTCCATTTCACTTACTACAATGTCCACTCCACCTTCGGGAAATGACACAACTTCTCTTGATCCGGTACTTGCTCCACTCGGTGCAGCTGCTCTTCCGAACCCTTTCCAGGTAATCACATCTACCTCTACGGTCGGATTGCCTCTGCTGTCCAGAATCTTTCGGACCTGGACATCTTCTATTATACTATCCAAAAATAACACCTCAGTGTCAATTCAATTTATTACCAATCAACCTATATCTTGAAAAAATCAGTAAGTTTCTTAATAGATTTTACAATTGGTATTTTTTATTTTTTTTATTAATAAATTATATAGAGTGAAATAGATAAAATCTATTCTCCTCTAATAACATCTAATGGTAAAACTCCTGCTTTGAGTTCTTCGTAAGCTATATCAATTGGATCCAGGGAATCAGTGATTTCCACTAAAGGTTTTGCTCCCAGGGATATTTGAATTGCTCTGGCTCCGAGAATTCTAGCTCTTTCAAACCTTGTTAATTTTTTTTCAACGTCCATGAATATTACTTCCATATTTTAGGCATATTTTACCAAGATTATATTTTATATTAAGCATGTCCCTACAGACTGTCTATTCCCAGGTTTCAACATGGGAAATCAACATTCTTCTACAGCAGTATCTGGTTAAACCTAAATCATCTAAAACATCTTTAGATTTCTCACCGTTTGCAACTCTTTTATTGTATTCGTCAAAGTAAGCTGATACAGGTTTTCCACAACTTAAGCATCTTATAGGAATCATTTATATCATCTTTTTTAGTTTTAATAAAATATAAAAGTACAGAGTTTATCTGTAACTTTTTTGTTTACGTGCTCTTGCTCCAGGACCACCGTATTTTTTAGGTTCTGAACGTCTTGGGTCACCTACTAACA
>CACZNW010000167.1 GCA_902782595.1 uncultured Methanobrevibacter sp.
GAAGAATTTGCAAAAGAAAATGATGCATTCAGACCACTTCAATTTGATAACAAACTAAATCCGGAAGCCCAATATAATACAACTGGTCAGGAAATCATTGATAGTGTTCCTGATGTTAATGCATTTGTTTCGGGTATTGGAACCGGCGGAACCCTTATAGGAATCGGTAAAAAATTAAAAGACAACAATCCGGATTCCAAAATATTTGCTCTGGAACCGTCAACATTATCAATTCTTAAAATGGGCATGGAAGAGGGAAGCCATATGATTGAAGGAATCGGAGATGACTTCATTCCAGGTATCGTAGAACAGGATTTGATTGATGATATAGTGTTGATTGATGATTTGGATGCCATTAACATGTCAAAAAGAATAGCTAAGGAGTTCGGTTTAGGAATAGGCATTTCAAGTGGGGCAAACTTCCTTGCCAGTGTTTTAATGAATAGCGAAGAATTTAAAATAGCTACAGTCTTTCCGGATGACAATAAAAAATACATTACAACAAAACTGTCTGAAAAAATTGATGGCAATCCTAAATTACTTTCAAATAAAGTAAAACTAATAGATTTTGAAGTAATATAATATTTTGAGATTGATATGTCTGATTTTAAAATAATAGAAGAACCCGAATTATTTAAAAATGCACGAAAACCCGAAGGTGAATTGGGTGAAGAACTGCTTGACCGGATGAATGATTTTCATGAAAATCTTGCAAAATGGGGAATTAGTCATTTGAATATTTCAAAAGATGATGTAATCCTTGATATAGGCTGCGGTGGTGGAATCAACATAAAAAGATTCCTTGAAATGACATGCAATAAGGTATACGGTTTGGATTATTCACAGATTGCTGTTAAAAAATCAATTGACCTTAATCAAAAGGATATAAATAATGGCAGATGTGAAATCATTCACGGATCTGTATGTGAACTGCCCTTTGATGATGACAGCTTTGATATTGTAACCTGCTTTGAAACCGTTTACTTTTGGCCAGATTTTGTAAATAATTCTAAAGAAGTGAGAAGGGTTTTAAAAAAGAATGGAATAATGTTTATATGCAATGAAGCTATTCCCAAAAAAGATGATGACCGTCAAAAGGAACTGATTGATTTGCTTGATATGAAAATTTACGGTGAAGACGATTTTAAACACCATTTGTCTGAATCCGGATTTTCAGAGATTACATGTTTTTCTAAAAAAGGTCCAGACAGCGTGACAAAAGAGGATACGGATTGGATTTGCGCTATTGCCAGAAAATAATTTTTCAATTGGTTAAAATAATGTATATTAGAAAAGCTGAAATTGATGATTTAGAAGTGATTATGCGGATTTACCGCACCGCTCAGGATTTTATGATTGACAACGGCAATCCGAATCAGTGGAGTCATTCCTACCCCACTGAAGAGTTAATTAAAGAAGATATAGCTAAAGGAATCTCCTATCTTGTATGTGGCGGTGATGAGCCTCACGGTGTTTTTGCACTTTTTTCGGGTGATGAACCAACATACCAATATATTGAAAACGGCCAATGGATGAATGATGATATATATGTAACAGTTCATAGAATTGCAAGTGATGGTGAGGTGCACGGAATATTCAATTGTGTTGTTAAATACTGCAAGGAAATATCTAGAAACATTAGAATAGACACCCACAAAAACAATATAATTATGCAAAGACTGATTGAGAAAAATGGATTTCATGAATGCAGCACAATATATGTTGCTGACGGAACTCCAAGAATCGCATACCAATGGACAAAATCTTAAAGAATTATTTTCCTCTTTATATAACCTGTAATACATCCAAATAGACAAACCAATACCAGAACAACAGGATTACCAGTGACATTAAAAGATAGGGAGTGATGATTTTTATCAGATGAATAATGTCTTTCGTGAACATCAATTTCCTCTTCCTCATAGGTTATATTATTCAGATTAATTGAATCTGTTGTTAATCTTGCACTATTTATCTTTTCACCTATGGATACTGCAAGAGTAGTAACATATAGAAATTCCTTATGGTGTCCCAATACATCTCCAATATCCCATATTCCGGTATCGGGATTAAAAGTACCCTTAGTTGAAGTATAATTAATATATTTCAGCCCTTCGGATAAATGATTATATACCTTAACATTTTGCCGTATTGCCATTGAGATTATAAACACTGACAATCCATGTAACATAATCTCCAAGATAAACATTTTCTTTATCGGCGTCATTATCCAATATAATATATACGGTAGAATCATCCTTATTTGAAATATTATTATTTTGAAAATAATCAGTTGAAATCCCTGACTCTGATTTTTCACGATCAGGTTCCATAGTATTTGTTAAATTTTGAAAATCAGAATTATCCTGAGTCAAATCTGATGTGGAATTATTTAAGTCTGCAGCAGAAACAGAAAATAGAAATGATAATGATATTAAAATAACCAATACCATTAAAAGATGTTTTGTCATGTCATTAATCCTTAAGTTTGATTTTTATTTTTTCCCACATTACCTGTTCTTCGCCGCATCCGCTCATAATTACATATTTATAATCAGAATTACATGCCAATTCAGTTAATTTGTCAATTCTTTCATCCATCTTATCATAACTCAACGGATAAAAGTCAACGTTATCAAATTCTTTTCTGATAATTTCACAGTACTCTTCAGCTTTTTTGGTGGATTTTCTTCCGGGAACTACAATAACATGTTCGGGATTCATATTTTTAATAACATTAAAGTGGTCTGTGAATATTTCATCTTCCTTTTCATCAGGAGTGGTATAAATAAACTCCAATGGTCCTTCAACATATGGTTTCATACACATGGCATTGATTTTTAATGCATCTCCGTTGTCTCCCTGTCCGAGACCGACATACTTACCGCCAATATCGACTACTTCAAACCTTCCAGGAGGTATGAATGACATGTCAAGATTGTTGAAGACCTTTTTGATTGTGGATTCAATTCTTTCGCTTTTAGGTGTGAAAGTGGCATATGCTGTAATTGATGCTAATGTATTGTAAATATTATGGAAACCGAATGGTGGAACTTCAAGTTTCAAATCCAGTTTAATTTTTTTAGAGGCTATATAATTAAATACTTCCCCTTTAATGGTTAAAATCCATTTATCTATACCAAATTTAGCATCTACTAATTTTACATTAGGTTCAGGACGTTTAAATCCGCAACTGCACTTGTAATATCCTCTATGGTTCAGGAAATGTTTGGAATATGTTAAGTTTTCGCCGCATTTAGGGCATTCTACTGTTTCGGCATTGGGATCTTCTATTCCCTCAGTTTCAATACCATAATAATTGATGTTCACATCTTTGGATTTTTCAATACCGATAAAAGCAGTTCTTGGGTCATCGGCGTTGGTTATGATAGCTCCTCTTGTCATTGCATGAGATAATAATTTTTTAGCTTTATAATAGTCTTCGAATGGATTTTTAACCCCTGCAACCTGTGCATGTTCCTTTGAAATAGTAGTGTATACTACACCTATCGGACTTATTAATCTTTCAACTGTGTCCGGAATACCATAGGTCAAATTTCTGATTCCATATTCAAATATACCCAAATCCCCTTTTTGGGTTAAAAGAGATGTTACGATGGAATTTAAGATATTATTTTCATAACTGTATCTGAAGTCGACATCATTGGACATTAATTTAATTAAAAGAGTGGTGGTAGTTGTTTTCCCATTAGTTCCGGTAATAAGAACTGCTCCGGTCTTTAGTTCAGAAGCTAACTTGGATACTGAGCCATAACCTCCTATTTTAGTAAATACATGACCTGGATAGGTTCCTCCACTGCCCGGACCTCTTTTTGCCAAATGATATGTAGCTTTTCCTGACAATTTTGCAATATTATATCTCACTAAATTCACCATCATTATCATATATATCACAACTCATATATAAAAATTTGATATTAACATAAAGTGAACGGATTTTTGTATTTTCTGAAATTAATTATAGAAGTTCTTTAAAAAAAATGATACATATGAAGATTTATTTTATCCATATATTAATTAAAATAATATAAATGAATATATGTGAAACATTAAAATTATTACATTATTTTTTCAATATACATCTTATTTCCACATTCATAGGCAAAAGCCTCCTGCTGCAGCAC
>CACZNW010000168.1 GCA_902782595.1 uncultured Methanobrevibacter sp.
AGGTGAATTTCAAGTGTAACTTTTAACTTATAACTTTTAACTCATGGGAAAGAGAGGTGAATTTCAAGTGTAACTTTTAACTTATAAGTTATCAGACTCATCAAAATGTAAAAAACAGATTACTTATAACTTATAATTGTTAAAAATATATTACATAACCAAAGTAAAAAAAAGAAAAAGAGAATCATAAATATGATTCTGCAATGGATGCTACACCGGCACCAGCATCTTCGATTACACCTAAACCTTTCAGGGTCATGCCGATAGCGGCAAAGGTTTGAGTAAGTTCCTTGTAGGAAATATTTCCCATATGTCCTATTCTGAAAATGTTTCCTTTAAGGTGATCCTGTCCTCCGGCAAGTTCAACGCCATACTTGTCACGTGCAGTGCCTCTGAAGTCAGCATCGGTGATTCCTTCAGGCATTTTCACTGCGGTAACGGTTGCAGATGAAACGGCTTCATCAGCAAACAGCTCAAGACCAAGTGCCTTAACGGCTTTTACACTTGCCTGTGCTGCCTTGTGGTGGCGTGCAACTCTTTCGTCAAGTCCTTCTTCCATAACCATTTTCAAAGCTTCATTCATTGCATAGGTAAGTGAAACTGAAGGAGTGTACGGGGTTTCAGGAGGTACCTTGTTTCCGCTTTTCCTAACGGCCTTCATATCAAGATAAAATGTATTGGTTTCAACTTTATCAACGGCAGCCCATGCTTCGTCACTCAGGGTAATACCGGCCATTCCAGGAGGTGCTGCAAGACATTTCTGGGATCCGGTAAAACAGACGTCAATTCCGAACTTTTCAACATCCACATAGTCTCCGGCAAGGGAGGATACGGTGTCCACGATGTATAACGCATCATAGTTTTTCATTACCTTACCGATTTCCTCGATAGGCGCAGCCACACCGGTGGAAGTCTCGTTGTGGATTACGGTTACCGCCTTGATGTCTTCGTCTTCATCAAGAGCTTCGGCAATATCCTTAGGGTCAACTGCAGTTCCCCATTCAACTGCAAGTTCCTTGGTTTCAATTCCATGAGTCTGTGAAATCTTTAAAAGACGTTCTCCGAATTTTCCGCCAACAACGTTCAGTATTTTTTCTCCCGGTGCAACAGTGTTTGCAACACCGGCTTCCATTGCTGCAGTTCCAGATCCGGTTAATAGATAAGATTTATTTGGTGTTTGGAAAACTTCACTCATTAATTCAGTAGTTTCAGTTAAAATTTCTCCATATTTGGCACTTCTGTGGTTTACAACAGCCTGTGACATTGCACTGAGCACTCTAGGATGTACTGTTGTAGGTCCCGGAAGCATTAATAAAATATCATTCATTAAATTATCCTCCAATATTAGCTTTTCAAAGCTATTATATATTTTTAATTTTTATACTTATTAAAGATTTTTAATCTATGATTTCATTCAGATTACAGTCTGATATTATCCTAAATTTTGTTATATTGTTTAAATCTGAATCATGATTTCTGCATACTGTTCTGTTTTCAAAGTGCCCGGCAAAAAATATTAACGAGAAAGAGGATATTAATATATGATGATTAAAAGGATTTGTCTGTTTGTCTGCGGATTATTCATAATGTCGGTGGGAGTGGCCTTTTCAATTACCTCAACACTTGGAACAACGCCTATAAGCTCAATATCCTACTCCCTTGCATTAATCACCAACATCAACATTGGAATAACCACATTCATATTCAATGCGGCGCTGATTTTAATTCAGTTTCTGATTCTTAGAAAAAAATTCCACAAAAAAAGACTCCTGCAGCTTATAAACTGCATACTGTTCGGATATTTCACAGACCTGGCGCTGTATCTTGTATCATTCATATCCTTCAGCGGAACAATTGTGATGTGCGGGGTATTTCTTCTGGCAAGCATATTTCTGATAGCCGTGGGGATATTCATCTATATGCCGGCAAACATCGCACCCCTTCCGGGTGAGGGATGCGTTGAATCAATAGCAATCGTTACCGGGTGGAGATTTTCAACAGTTAAAATAGCCTTCGATGCATCAATGGTAATAATATCTCTTATAATGTGCGGCCTGTGGTATACAAACGTCTTTGGTGCTGTAAATGTCGGAACGGTAATCTCGGCATTCATGGTTGGCTTCACCCTAAGACAAATCAACGCTCTCTACTTCCGCATAACCGGTCATGAAATCAACATTGTAAAATGAGTAATTTTCATTATATTGAAACAACAATATTGATTTGACATTATTTTTTAATATTAACATATAAATATTGCTCTAGATTCATATCAAAGAATTTAT
This sequence comes from uncultured Methanobrevibacter sp., assembly GCA_902782595.1. Classification (GTDB taxonomy): domain Archaea; phylum Methanobacteriota; class Methanobacteria; order Methanobacteriales; family Methanobacteriaceae; genus Methanocatella. The sequence continues at coordinate 2,286 of CACZNW010000168.1, forward strand.
ATGCGATTAAATCCAATTATAATTTGTTATATTCGGATTTTAAAACCCGAAAATTAAAAAATACAGGTGAATATTATGTCAGTTAAAATTGATAAAAATCGTGATATATTCTTTAAATTCTGTTTCATGTATTTTCTAACTAATATACTTAAAATACTTGGTATTAATGAGGAAATAGAGGAGATACTGCCGACTGAAGCAATAACTTTTAAAAATATCAAACCTGAGATATTTCATAATTTCCTTGATTTTCATGTTCTAACAAAATCGGGAAAAATCATGGTTTTTGAATTCAAGAAAAGACCATTAAGAACGAAGGATTTGAAACAGGCATTGAACTACGCTGATAAATTGCACTGTAAATATAAGGAATATGTTAAAGTGGTACTCATTGTAATTTCTAAAGAAGGAAAGATAAATCAATGCACCTACTTTGACTTTACATATCATCCTCAAATCATTAGAACCAAAAATATCAACAAACAAAAAGATTTAAATACTATACGCGACAAATTTCACAATAACATTAAATTGACCGATGAGGAGTCCTCACTTTTAATCGCTCTGCCTCTTTTTGAGATTGAAGAGAGTGAAGAAGAAATTACAAAAGAGATTTGCATCTATATTAAGGACAAATCTCATTGCATTCCGGATGAGGAAGTTGATAAAGTTTCAATTGCAATGTATCTTAATATTTGTGAGTATGTTGAAGATGGTGAACAGGAAGAATTGCTGGAGATGATTAAT